>JASFIY010000386.1:0-3692 GCA_050122415.1 Desulfobacteraceae bacterium | reverse complement strand
GCCAATGATCAAAATTGCGGTCCGCAGACCGCCGTCGGCAGCAGTCGACAGTTCAGATCAGCGGGAGATGACAGGCGCAGATGAAAAAAATCGTGACCATCGGCGGCGGCAGCGGCCAATTCGCCCTGCTCTCCGGATTGCGGGATGAACGCGGCGTCCACCTGACGGCGGTGGTTTCGATGGTGGACAGCGGCGGCAGCACCGGGCGGCTGCGCGACGAACTGGGGATTCTGCCGCCGGGGGACGCGCTCAAGTGCATCCTGGCGCTCTCCCCGTTCCAGGAGACCGCCCGCGCCCTGCTGCTCAAGCGCTTTCAGCAGGACAAGCGCCTGCACGGGCACAACGCCGGCAACATGCTGCTCACCATGCTGTCGCGCTACACCGGCAGCTTTCCGGCGGGGATTCAGGCCCTGGCCGAAATCCTCGACGTCCGCGGCGACATCCTGCCGGTGACCATCGACAAGGCCACCCTGGTAGCGCGCCTCACCAATGGCAGCCACGTCTACGGGGAGAGCGCCATCGACGTGCCCCGGGGCAACCAGCGGGAAAAAATCCAGGAGGTCTTCCTGGTGCCCCACCACAACGACGCCATCTCGGTCTACCCGCCGGTGATCAGGGCCATCCGCGAGGCCGACCACGTCATCATCGGCCCCGGGGACCTGTTTACCAGCATCTTCTCCAACCTGGTGGTCCCCGGCGTCTGCCAGGTGCTGCGGGAAACCCGCGCCAAGCTGCTCTACGTACTCAACATCATGACCAAGTTCGGGGAGACCCACAACTTCATGGGGCGCGACTTCGTGGGCACCCTGGAGACGTGCCTGGAGCGCCGGGTCGACGGGGTGGTGATCAACACCCGCCGGCCGGACGCGGAGCTGCTGGCGAAATACGCCGGCCAGAAGGCCGAGTTCGTGGCCTGCGATTTACGCGACCCCAGCTGGGGCGGCCGCGCCGTCTACACCGCCGATCTGCTGGAAACCTCGGGGGGCATCGTGCGCCACGACGCCAGAAAACTGGCGGCGCTGATCATGCGAATCGTTTCCGGAGAACAGGAGCCCGACCCATGCAGCGCCGCCTGACCGTGGGGGTGATGGGCGGCGGGGCGGTGGACCGCCGCACCGCCGAGCTGGCCTACCGGCTGGGAGGCCTGATTGCCGATGCGGGCTGGGTCCTGCTCAACGGCGGCCGCAACTGCGGGGTGATGGCCGCCTCGGCACGCGGCGCCCGGGAGCGCGGCGGGCTGACGGTCGGGGTCCTGCCGGATGCCGACCGCCGCCAGGCCGCCCCCTGGCTGGACGTCGCGATCGTCACCGGGATGGGCAGCGCCCGCAACGCCATCAACGTGCTCTCCAGCGACGTGGTGGTGGCCTGCGCCGGCGGAACGGGCACGCTCTCGGAGATCGCCCTGGCCCTCAAAGCCGGCAAGACCGTAATCCTGCTGGATTTCGACGTCCGCGGGGCATTTGCCGGGCAGGCGGCCGCCGGGCGGCTGCTCCTGACTGCGACCCCCGAGGCGGCCGTCGCCGAGATCCGGCGCCTTTATGAAGCCGCGCCTTAGAACCCTCCGGCCTGAAGCAGGGCCTCGGCCAGCAGCAGGTCTTCGGCGGTGGTGATCTTCAGGTTGGTGCGGCTGCCGGCGACCACATGCACCGGCGCCCCCAGGCGCTCCACCAGCTGGGCGTCGTCGGTGGCGACGATCCCGTCGCGCCGCGCCCGTTCGTGGGCCTGGAAGATCAGCCGGGTGCGAAACGCCTGGGGCGTCTGCGCCAGCCAGAGATTGCGGCGGTCGCGGGTGGCTTCGATCCGGCCATCGGGGCCGACCTGCTTCAGGGTGTCCACCGCCGGAACCGCCAGGATGCTGGCCCCCCAACGGCGCGCGCCGGCCACGCAGGCCGCCAGGTGGCGGGCCGCCAGCAGCGGGCGCACGGCATCGTGGATCACCACCAGGTCCTCGGCCCCCCGGGGGCAGCGGCAGAGCCCGTGGTAGACCGACTCCTGGCGCTCCCGCCCGCCGGCGACCAGTTCAACCGGTTTGCCCGGCGCCGCCAGGAAATTTTCGCGGCAGTAATCCACGTCCTCCCCGGGCACCACCAGCAGCAGACGGTCCACCTCCGGGCTGGCCTCGAAAATCGCCAGGGTGCGCGCCAGCACCGCCTGGCCGGCCAACGGCCGGTACTGCTTGCGCAGCGCACCGGGCAGGCGCGAGCCGCTGCCGCCGGCGACGATGATGGCGCAGATCACGTCACGGCCCTTCCCGCAATCGTTGATGCGGCCCTCAGCGCAGATAGCTCAGCTCCTTGGGCAGGGGCACCCCCTTGCCCATGGTGTCCTCGCCGTAGTTGACCCCCGCAAGAATCGCGATGTCCTCCAGGGCGCGCGTGTCGCCTTCAAAGACCACCTCGGTGATGCCCTCCTTCTGGATCTTGCCACCGGCCCACTGGATGTCCAACACGCTGCTGGCATCGAAGCGATCCTCGCCCACGCAGAGTTCCACCTGGCCGCCGTAGTGCTGCACGATCTTGGCCACCATCAGGCTGGGGCGGCTGTGAAAGCCCAGCTTGACGGGGATGCCGACCCTCAGCGAATCCCGCTCGATGTTCTCGTTCAGGATTTCCTGGGCCAGCTTGCGGCCGGCGGTGAGGTAGTGGCAGACGTAGAACAGCCCGTAGTTGACGGTGCGGTCCAGGAGCGTGGGGGGGTCGATGATCTCGCAGAGCCGCTGGTGCACCTTCTGGTAGATGTTCTTGTAGCCAGCCTCGTGCAGGTGGCGCTCGTAGAAGTGCAGCAGGCGCCCCATGATCTGCAGCAGGTGAAAAACGCAGGAGAAGTGCCCCCGCAGCTGCCGCAGCTTTACGTTGCTGCCGAAGCGCAGGCCGCCCTGGATGACATAGGTGTCGAAGGAGGACTGGAGGTTGTGGACCAGCATCTCGTAGCGCCGGATTTCGACCTCGTTGACCTTGTTCGGCACGATCTCCCGGATTTCCGCCAGGCTGCAGGGTTCATAGAACCGCAGCAGGTCGAAACTCTTGGAGATGCTCAGAAATTCGCTGGCGATGATGACGATGTTTTTCTTCTGCTGGGTGCGGTCCTCGTCATCGATGTCGTGGGCCAGCAGCTCTCGGGTGGTGACACCGGGAAAATCGGCCGTCGAAAAGCGTTCCTGGGGCATGGGGATGCCCAGCCGGCGGGCCTCATCGAGAATCACCGGGGCAAGCCTGATCAGGCAGCGGGTGAGAAATTCCTGGGTCTTGTCGCCCTCGTTTTCGAAGGCTGCCGTGTCCCCCAGATCGTAGAAGGCCAGGCGGTTTGAAATGTGCTTCTGGGAGTAGCCGCCCAGGCTCAGGTGGCGCACGGCGGCGCTCAGTTCCCGGTAGAAATACCAGTTGGTGTTGTTCTTGGCGCCGTGGAAATCCAGCAGGTCCTCCAGCACCTGGGAGGTGGCGATCAGGGTGGAGTAGAGTTTCTTGGTGAAGCGGTAGCGGGCGGGGTCCGCGGTGGAGATCAAAATGCAGCTCTTGAGGTAGTCGTGGGAAAAAATGCGGACCTTTTCCAGAAAGGAAATGTCGCCGCTGCCGGTTTCGGGGCCCATGGAAGGCAAGTTCCTCTGAATCGGGGCGCAAAGCCCCCGCCCGGGGCGTTTTCAGCCCCCGTCAAAAAAAATGAAACGTTAAAAACACAAAATCCAGACAGTTTCG
>JASFIY010000385.1:0-3693 GCA_050122415.1 Desulfobacteraceae bacterium | reverse complement strand
AGAGCGCTACCGGCGTGGGGTTGAACGACGTCCCGCGGGGGGCCCTGGGTCACTGGATCCGCATCGAAGACGGTAAGATCGGCAACTACCAGTACGTGGTCCCCTCAACCTGGAACCTGGGGCCGCGTGACGGCGCCGGCAACCTGAGCCCGGTGGAGGAGGCCCTGATCGGCACCCCGGTCGCCGACCCCCAAAAGCCTTTGGAGGTGCTGCGCACGGTCCACTCCTTCGACCCCTGTCTGGCCTGCGCGATTCATGTCATTGACCCCCACTCCAACGAAGTCTATAAAATCAGGGTGGTGTAGGGGTCGCAGCTGGCCGCGCTCCCGGTCTCCCAATGGGGGGCCGGGAGTGCTGTCTTGAAAGCCGCCGCTTTTCCGGGCGGTGCGGAGAAACCGGTCGATGGGCAACCCGTTGGTCACCATTCTGGGGGTTGGCAATTTCCTGTTCACCGACGAGGGCTTCGGCATCCGGGTGATCGAAAAACTCCAGACCGAGTACCGCTTCCCCGAGGATGTGCACGTGGTGGACGGCGGGGTGCTGGGGATCAACCTGCTGGGGGTCATTGCGCAGCCCGATCACCTGATCGTGGTGGACGCGATGTGCAACGGCGGCAAGGCCGGGGACCTCTACCGCCTGGCGGGCGAGGAGATCCCCCGTCGGGTGCTGGCCAAAAATTCGCTGCACCAGGTGGACCTGCTGGAGGCCCTGACCCTGTGCCAGGCCCTTGACAAGGTGCCGGAAACCGTTATCCTCGGAGTGGAGCCCGAAGACATCGAAACCCTGAGTTTGGAAATGAGCCCGGCGGTTCGGCGCCAGGTGGCGCCCATGGCCGCCAGGGTCCTGCAGGAGCTGGACCGCCTGGGGGTAACTTACAGCCGGAGGAGCTGCAGCTGATGTGTCTTGCCATACCATCCCGGATCGTCCGGATTGAAGATCAGATGGCCGTCATCGACGTGGACGGCGTCACCCGCGAGGCCAGCTTGCTGCTGCTGGAGGATGTCCGGGTGGGGGACTACGTCATCGTGCACGCCGGTTTTGCGCTGCACAAGATCGACGAAGAAACCGCCCGCGAATCCCTGGACCTGCTGCGCGACGTCGCCCACCGGCTGGACGCCGGAGACCCCCCCGAAGCGTGACGTCCGCCCTCCCCATTTGGCCCCGGTCGCCCCTGGGGTGACCGGTGAGCCCGCTTCCGTCCATGAAAACCGTCCCCATTGCGCGCAAAGTGGAGATCAACGGGATCGTCCAGGGAGTCGGCTTCCGACCCTTCGTCTTCCAGGCCGCCCGCCGCCACGGGATCGGCGGCACGGTTGCCAACACCGCCACGGGCGTGCGTATCCACGCCGAGGGGGCGCCCGAGAAGGTTGCGGCTTTCTGCCGGGAACTGACCCAGAGCCCCCCCCCGCTGGCCCGCATCACGGCCATCGCGATTTCCGAAGAGGCCCCCGCCGGCCGGGCGGCATTCACCATTCTCGCCAGCTCCCGCCGGGACCGGCGCGGAACCCTGATTTCGCCGGACGTTGCGGTCTGCGCGGATTGTCTGGCCGAGCTTTTTGACCCCGCCAACCGCCGTTTTCGCTACCCCTTCATCAATTGCACCAATTGCGGGCCGCGCTACACGATCATCGCGGACATCCCCTACGACCGCCCCAAGACTTCGATGAAGGCCTTTGCCATGTGCCCGCAGTGCCGGGCCGAGTACGATGACCCCCTGGACCGGCGCTTTCACGCCCAGCCCAACGCCTGCGCCGCCTGCGGTCCGTCCGTGGCCCTGCGGGCCGCCGGCGGGGCCTCCGTCGCCTTTGAGGACGCCATCGTGGCCGCCGCCGATCTGCTCAAAGCAGGGGCGATCGTGGCCGTCAAGGGCCTGGGGGGCTACCATCTCGCCGTGGATGCCGAAAACGCCACCGCGGTCGCGCGTCTACGCCGGCGCAAGCACCGCGACGCCAAGCCGTTTGCCGTGATGTCGCGCGATTTGCAGGCGGTGGCGCGCTACGCCCGCGTGAGTGCTGCCGAGGCTGCGCTGCTGACCTCCTGCCAGCGGCCCATCGTGCTGCTGCCCAAAACCAGCCCCCACCCCCTGGCCGATGCGATCGCCCCCGGCAACCGCTGGATCGGGGTGATGCTGCCCTACACCCCGGTCCACCACCTGCTGCTGGCGGAAGGTTTCGGCGCCCTGGTGATGACCAGCGGCAACCTCAGCGCGGAGCCCATCGCCATCGCCAACGATGAGGCCCTGACCCGCCTGGAGGGGACCGCGGATTACTTTCTGGTCCACAACCGGGACATCCTGCTGCGCAGCGACGACTCGGTGGTGCGCCACGCCGCCGGGGAGACCCGCTTCCTGCGGCGTTCGCGGGGCTTCGTGCCGACCCCGGTTTTTCTGAAAGACCCGATGCCCCCGATTCTGGCCTGCGGCGCCGAATTGAAGAACACCGTCTGCCTGACCCGCGGCGATCAGGCTTTTGTCAGTCAGCACGTCGGCGACATGGAAAACCTGGCGACCTTCGAGTTCTTCCGGCGGACCGTGGACCACCTGAAGCGCATTCTGGACGTCAGCCCGCAGGTGGTGGCCCACGACCTCCACCCGGACTACCTCAGCACGCGCTTTGCCGAGGACCAGAGCGGCCTGCGACGGGTGGGGGTCCAGCACCACCACGCCCACATCGTCAGCTGCCTGGCCGAAAACCGGGCGGACGGCCCCGTGATCGGGCTGGCCTTCGACGGTACCGGCTACGGTTCCGACGGCGCCATCTGGGGCGGGGAGGTGCTGGTGGCCGAAGCCGCACGCTTCCGGCGGGCCGCCCACCTCGCCTATGTGCCCCTGCCCGGCGGGGCGGCGGCCATCCGCGAGCCGTGGCGGATGGCGCTGAGCTACCTCTGGGACGCCTTCGGCGCCGACTACCGCAAGCTGGACCTGCCCCTGCTGAAAGACCAGGACGCCGCCAGGGTCGAGACCGTCGCGGCCATGATCCGGCGCAACCTCAACGCGCCGCCGACCTCCAGCCTCGGCCGGCTCTTCGATGCGGTTGCGGCGCTGGCGGGAATCCGCTATCATGTCAGCTTCGAGGGGCAGGCCGCCATGGAGCTGGAAATGGCGGGCGGCGGCGCACCCGAACGGCCCTATGCCGTGGGCTGGGAGGAGGGCGCGGTCCGGCGCATCCCGCCGGCCCCGATGGTTCGCGGGGTGGTGGCGGATCTGCTCGCCGGGGTCCCGGCCGCGGTGGTCAGCGGCCGTTTCCACGCCACCCTGGTGGATCTTTTCACGCGGCTGTGCGCGGCCCTGCGGCTGGAAACCGGGATCGGGCGGGTGGCCCTGAGCGGCGGGGTTTTCCAGAACCTGCTGCTCTTCACCGGCCTCAAAGAAGGTCTGGAAAAGCAGGGCTTCACCGTTTTGAGCCACACCCGCGTGCCCACCAACGACGGCGGCATCGCCCTGGGCCAGGCCGTCGCGGCCGCGGCGCTGCTGCAAGCCGAACCGCCGGGCGGAGGGCCGCCCGCAAAGGGCGCCTGAGCTGCGAAGGGGGCGATGCCCGTGAAACACGTCGAAGAATACCGCGACCGCAGGGTCGCGCAGCGCCTGATCGCCGAGATGCACGCCCTCAGCCGCAGACCCGTCCGGCTGATGGAGGTCTGCGGGACCCACACCATGGCGATTTTCAGAAGCGGCCTGCGGGCGCTGCTGCCCGA
>JASFIY010000384.1:0-3693 GCA_050122415.1 Desulfobacteraceae bacterium | reverse complement strand
CCTGGGGCATCCTTGGACCACCGTGCTGACGGCGGCGGCCCTGCTGGGCGCCAGCCTTCTGCTCCTGCCCCTGATCGGCAGCGAGCTTCTACCCCCCAGCGACGAGGGCGAGGTGCGCGTCATCGGCAAGATGGAAATCGGCACCCGCCTGGAACTGGTGGATCGGCAAACCCGCCTCATGGAGCAGATCATCTTGCCGGCCGTGCCCGAAGCGGTGGCCTGGGTGGTCCGCGTGGGCCCCACCGGCTGGCGGGCGGACGCCGGGGCCGAGGGGGAATTCCGGCTGTCCCTGCTGCCGGCCACCCAGCGCCGACGCTCCAACGTGGCCATCGCCGATGATCTGCGGCAGCGGCTGGCAGGACGCGTGCCGGGGATGGAAATCCGGGTGCGGGCGCCCCAGGGGCAGTTCCTCCTGGACCGCTTGCTGGGGGGCGAAACGGGCCTGACGGTGGAAATCCGCGGCTACGATCTTGCCACCCTCGACGCCCTGGCGCGCCGCACCGCAGCCCTCGTCCTGGAGGTGCCGGGGGTCACGGATCTGGAGACGAGCCTGGAGGCCGGCATCCCCCAGCAGGCCGTCCGCGTGAACCGCGACAAGGTGGCCGATCTGGGCCTGAGCATCCGGGATATCACCGAGCTGCTGCAAACCGCGGTCGCGGGCTCCAAGGCCGGCGAGTTCCGCCGGGACGGCGACGCTTACCGGATTCTGGTGCAGCTCAAGGACGCCGAGAAGCGCTCCCTGGACGAGATTCTCGATCTCACCCTGACGACGGATTCCGGCGAGGCGGTGGCCCTGCGCAACCTTGTGGCCACCGAAGCCAGCCGCGGCCCGGTCCTGATCGACCGCAAGGACCAGCAGCGCCGGGTGACGGTCACGGCCAACATCGCCGGCCGCGACCTGGGGTCGGTGGCCGTCGACGTGCAGGCCCGGCTGGACGGCATTCCCCGCCCGGTGGGCTACGAGCTGACGGTGGCCGGCAAGTTCGAGGAACAGCAAAAAGCCTTCCGGGAGCTGGTCGTCTCCCTTCTCCTGGCCTTGGTGCTGGTCTACATGGTGCTCGCCTGCCAGTACGAATCCCTGCGGGACCCGCTGGTGGTCATGTTCTCCGTTCCCCTGGCCATCATCGGGGTGCTGGTGACGCTGTTCGTGACGGGAACGACCCTGAACGTGCAGTCCTACATCGGCTGCATCATGCTGGGGGGCATCGTGGTGAACAACGCGATCCTCCTGGTGGACCAGGCCGGTCGGCAGATCCGGGAGGGGATGGGCATCCAGGAAGCCCTGATGGAAGCCGGCCGCCGCCGTCTGCGCCCGATCCTGATGACCACCCTCACCACCATCCTGGGCCTGCTGCCGCTGGCCCTGGGCATCGGCGAGGGTTCCGACGCCCAGGCCCCGTTGGCGCGGGCGGTGGTGGGGGGCCTGACCGGCTCCACCCTGATCACCCTGGTTCTGATCCCGGTGGTCTTCGCCTTGTTTCACCCGCACCCCTCCGCGTCCCGCAGGTAGTGCGCCCTTCCCCGGCGGTCTGCCAAAGGCGCAGCGATTCAAAAGGAAACGTCAAACCCCATGCGAGAGTGCGGTTGAGCGACGTTCAAACCCATCTCTCACCACAACGCAACCCAAGGCTGATAAATTCAGGGGGGCTCATGGAGATACCCAGACAAAAAAAGATGGAAATGCTCCGGTCGTTGCTACTTTCCCGCAAGTTCGAGGAGAAACTGACGGAACTGTGCAAAATCAAAGGTAAAATCCCGGGAATGATGATTCTGTGTACCGGGCAGGAGGGGGTCGGTGCCGGTGTGTGCGCGGCGCTTCAACCGCAGGATGTGATCGTCACCAATCACCGCAGCCACAGCCACCTGCTGGCCAAGGGTGCGGATCCGAAGGCGTTGATGGCGGAAATATTCGGCAAACGCACCGGCTGCAACAAGGGAAAAAGCGGCACGCTGCACCTCGCGGTTCCCGAGGTCAACGCCCTCTGCACCACCACCGTGGTCGGCGGCGGGCCTCCCATTGCCGCCGGCATTGCCTTCGCCCAACAGTACCGCCAGGAAAAACGGGTTACCGTCTGCTTTATCGGGGATGGCGCCGCAAACGAGGGGTCCTTTCACGAAGCCCTGAATCTCGCGAGCGTCTGGGCGCTTCCGGTGATCTTTGTGTGTGAGAACAATCTCTACGCCGGTGCCCAGCGTTATGAAGAGCACACCAGATCGGCGAACATTGCCGACAGAGCAGGCGGCTATGCCATGCCTGGGGTTGTGGTGGATGGCAATGACGCCCTGGCAGTCTACCGATCGGCCACCGAAGCCCGGACACGCGCCGCTGCCGGAGACGGGCCCACCTTAATTGAATACAAGACCTATCGCTGGCGGGGCCATGGCGAAAATGATCTCCAAATCTATCAGCCCAAAGAGGAGATCGCGGCCTGGCAGGCCATGTGCCCGATCCCCAAACTGCGCGGCGAGATGCTTGCCCAAGGCGTTATCGGCAAGGGTGAATTGCGGGAAATGGAAGACGGCATCGGTGCCATTGTGCGCGATGCGATCGCCTTTGCCGAAGAGAGCCCCTATCCCGAGCCGCCCGAGGCCCTTGAGGACGTATTCGCTTAAACGAAAAAATTCCATAGAAAGGTATCAAAGCATGCAGCCATTGGGAATGGGACAGGCCATAAATCAGGCACTCAGGGAAGAGATGCTGCGGGACCCCGATGTGTTCCTTGCCGGAGAGGGGATCGGGGTGGGCATCCACAGCAGCCCGATGCTTCCCACCGCCGGCTTGTTGGAAGATTTCGGTGCCGGACGGGTGAAGGACACCCCGGTTTCAGAGGCGGCCATCGCCGGGTTGGCGGTCGGAGCGGCAGCGGCCGGACTGAGACCGGTGGTAGAAATCATGTTCAATCCCTTCTTCACCCTTGCCTCGGACATGATCGTCAACCATGCCGCCAAGCTGCGCTACCTGTCCGGCGGCAAATCATCTTTTCCGCTGGTCGTGCGCATGAAAAGCGGCGCCGGATTCGGCGCCGGCTGTCAGCACTCGCATAACCTGGAGGCATGGGCGGCGCACTGCCCCGGGCTGAAGGTCATCATGCCCTCCACACCGGCCGATGCCAAAGGACTCCTCAAATCCGCCATCCGGGATCCCAATCCGGTGGTTTTCATCGAGGACATGATGCTGTATTTTGTTCCCGGCCCGGTTCCGCAGGAGGAATATCTCACCCCCATCGGTCAGGCCGATGTCAAACGTCAGGGCACGGATGTTACCGTGGTTAGCTGGTCGAAAATGGTGGGAGTGGCGTTGAAGGCGGCCGAGCAGGTTGCACGGGAAGGCATTGAAATGGAAATCGTCGACCTGCGCACCCTTGTACCGATGGACAAGAAGGCCCTGATCGATTCGGTTCGCAGGACCGGCCGACTGGTCGTACTGCACGAGGCCACGCGTACCGGCGGATTCGCAGGCGAGGTGGCAGCCGTGGTGATGGAGGAGGCTTTTGACTGCCTGAAAGCGCCCCTGCGGCGGGTGACCGGCCCGGATATTCCTGTTCCTGCCAGCCCGCCCCTGGAGCGCTTTTACATCCCCAGCGAGGAAAACCTGATTTCGGCAGTCAAAGAGATCGTCCGGTAAGGGTCGCGGCAATAAATAATTGCAGAATATGGCTCCGGATTTTGGTTCGTCACCCAGGCACATACGCC
>JASFIY010000383.1:0-3706 GCA_050122415.1 Desulfobacteraceae bacterium | reverse complement strand
TTCGGCGGTGCGCTTCATCAGGGCCATGCCCGCCACCCAGGCGCGCTCATCCTCATCCTGGGGCGAGAAGCGGGCGCGGCCCGACCGGCTGGGGTAGGTCAGCAGCTTCGATTTCAGGTGGGCTGTGGCCAGGTGAACCGCAACACCGGGCTTGGGGTGCACCGCCACCAGAAGGGCGCCGCGCCCCATTCGGGAAACCGCGATCGGGTTGCCCTTGCCGTCGATTCCCGGTACAGAGGCAAGTCCCTCATCCGGAAAAGCCACAAAATCCAAGGGGTCGTGAAGCTCCAGTTTGGAAATGAACCCCACCCGGATTCCCCTGGGGTCGGGGTGGGCCGAGAGTCTGGTGTGGTGGTAGCGGTTCTGCAGCCTCGCCAGCAGGTCTGTTAAGGCCTCCTGGTGGCCGACCTCCTGAACGGCCAGAACATCCGGATCCAATTCCAGGATGACCGCCGCCAAACTGTCCAGCTTGGCCCGGTAGAGGGCATCCGTCGGCGGGCCGGAGCTGCTTCCCGGCAGGTAGAGGTTCTCCAGATTCCATGTCGCCACTTTGAATTTCGTCATGCTGCGCTCCTTGCCTGTCCTTATAGCCCGAGCCGATCTGTTTTGGAAACCCCCAAAATGGCATGCGGTCACGCCCCATCGATGGGCCTTTGGCACCCAAGGGGCCAGCCGTCAACCGCCACCCCGCTGCACACCCGTCAGCAGACTGGCGTCGGCGCGAAGCTTGTGATAACGATCTTCGGCAGGCTGCCACTCGTTTTTTGCCCTGGACCGTCTTGCATGCAGACGCATGCCTGGCCCTCGGCGGCCGCATGCCGAGGCGGCACCCGCCGCCATCAACATAAAATCCGGCCGGAAATGGCAACGATGGAGAGCGAACCCAACAATTTTTTGCTGCAGCGGGAAAATCAGCGGCTGAAAGCGCGGATGGCCGCGCTGGAGGCCCAGTTGCGCCAAAGGGAACCGCTGTTGCGGCAGCTGGACGAATGCCGGCGGTGCTTCGGGTGTCTGATCGATCGTTCGGAATTGAAGGAGGGTGAGAGCCACTACCGCAGCCTCTTTTACAACAATCATGCCGCGATGCTGATCATCGACCCGGACGACGGCGCGATCGTGGACGCCAATCCGGCCGCCTGCACCTTTTACGGCTGGCCGTGCGAGGTGCTGACCCGAAAGAGGATCTCCGATATCAACACCCTGAGCGAGGAGCAGATTCGCCGTGCAATGGCGGCGGCCGTCGGCAAGCGGCGCACTCATTTCACCTTTCGCCACCGGCGCGCAGACGGCTCGATTCGGGATGTCGAGGTCCTCAGCGGCCCGATTCAATTGCGCGGCCGGCAGTTGCTGTACTCCATCATCGATGACATTACCGAGCGCAAACGGGTCGAAGAGGCCCTGGCCAGGAGCGAGGCGTTTCAGCGGGCCATGATCGCCTGCTCGCCCGTGGCGCTCTACAGCATCGATCCACAGGGTAATGTGTTGACCTGGAACGCCTCGGCCGAGCGGATCTTCGGCTGGAAGGCCGATGAAGTCCTGGGCCGCCCCCTGCCCATCGTGCCCGACGACAAACAGGCTGAATTCGCCCGCCTGCGCGGTCTTTTGATGGCCGGCCGCAATTTTTCCAACCTTCAGTTGGTGCGGCGTAAAAGGGACGGCAGTCCGGTGGACTGCAGCCTTTCCACCGCGCCCATTCGGGATGACGACGGCGCGGTGATCGGCATCATGGGGGCGGTGGAGGACGTTACCGAACGCAAGCGTGCGGAGGAGTCGCTGCGGGCCAGTGAGCAGCGCTTTCGAGTGCTGGTGGAAAGCGCTCCGGATGGCGTCTTTGTTCAGACCGGGGGAAATTTCAGCTATCTGAATCGGGCCGCAGCCCGACTTCTGGGCGCCGCGGCCCCCGAGGAACTCATCGGCCGGCCTGTTCTGGATCGCCTGCACCCCGATTTCCGCCAGGCGGTTTCCGAACGCATGCACCGTCTGAACCGCAAGCAAACCACGGCCCCGCGGCAGGAGGAGGTCTTCCTGCGGCTTGACGGCAGCCCGGTGCATGTCGAGGTGACGGCGGTTCCCATCCACTTTGCCGGCAGCGACGGCGCCCTGGTTTTTGCACGCGACACCACCGAAATTATTCAGGCCCGGCTCCAGCAGAGCCATCTTAAAGAGCAGCTTCACCAGGCCCAGAAGCTCGAATCCGTGGGCCGTCTGGCGGGTGGCGTGGCCCATGACTTCAACAATCTTCTGTCGGTCATTCTGGGCTTCAGCGAAATGGTGCTGGAAGACGTTGGGCGCGACCACCCGCACCACGACCCGCTGAGGGCCATCCACGAGGCCGCCCAGCGGGCCCGGGACCTGACCCGCCAACTGCTGGCCTTCAGCCGCAAACAACTGCTGGAAATCAAGATCGTGGACATCAACCGGGTGGTGGCCGGTTTTAAACGGCTGCTGGAACGTCTGCTTGGCGAGGACATCGCCGTGGAACTCGCCCTGGCGGCGCAACCGCTGACCGTTAAGGCGGACGCTGCGCAGCTGGAGCAGGTGCTGATGAACCTGGCGGTCAACGCCCGCGACGCCATGCCCGAGGGAGGCACCCTGACCATCGAAACCGCGGCGGCGGCGCTGGACAACGCAGACAACCCCGACAAACCGGGGCTGACCCCCGGCGATTATGCCGCGATCCGGGTCAGGGACACCGGCTGCGGGATGCAGCCGGACATCCTGAGCCGCATTTTCGAGCCCTTTTTCACCACCAAGGACAAGGAAAAAGGCACGGGCCTGGGGCTGGCGACCACCTACGGGATCGTCAAACAGCACGAGGGCGGGATCTGGGCCCACAGCGAACCGGGCGGTGGAACCACTTTCGAGGTCTACCTGCCCCTGTGTTCGGAGCCGGCGGCCGCGGTCGCGGTTCAGACCGCTCAGCACGCGGACGATGTCGCCGGCGCCGCGACGGTTCTGGTGGTGGAAGACAATGCGGCCGTGCGCCGGCTGGCCGTGGACATTCTGAAACGCGGCGGTTACCGGGTGATCAATTCCGATTCGGTCGAAGAGGCTGTCCGGCGCGCCGCCGAACATGACGGACCCCTCCAGCTGGTGCTCACCGACGTCGTCATGCCGGGAATGAAGGGACCCGAGGTTTACGCCAGGATCTGCGCGCATCACCCCGAGGCCAAGGTGCTTTACATGTCCGGCTACACGCAGGAGGTGATCGCCAACGGCGGGGCCTTAAAAGATAAAGTCGCGTTTATCCAAAAACCCTTCTCAGTCGTGGGTTTGCTGGAAAAAATCGGTCAGTTGCTCCGCCGCTAGGCGAGCGCTGTCGTCCGCGCTGAAACCCGGCGTCTCGGATCCCCAACCGCTTTCCGCGGACCGCTCCACCGCAGTCATTTACACCGGATGGCTGAACCATGGCGCCTTATTCTGGGGATTCGTGGGATTTCCCGCGCGCGGCTGCGATGAAACCGTAATGCCGGATGGCCTCCAAAATCCCGGCTGCGTAGGTCCCCTTGGCAAAAAAGACATGCTTCATGCGGCGCAGCTTGGCGAGTTCGGGGCTGAAATTGCCCACGACGACCCCCAACGGCTCACCCCGCAGCATCTCCTCGTCGTTGCCGGAATCACCGCAAACCAGGAAGTTGCCCAGGGGAATCTCCCACTTGTAGCTCAGGTAGCGGATGGCTTTGCCCTTGGAGGCGCGGTGGGGCAG
>JASFIY010000382.1:0-3709 GCA_050122415.1 Desulfobacteraceae bacterium | reverse complement strand
GTTGACCTGGGCCACAATGGCCTTGTTGACCTTGCCGCCCAGAACCATCTCGACCACGTCCATGGTGGGGGCGTCGGTCAGGCGCATGCCCCGCACGAACCGCGGCCGGATCCCCATCCGGTCCAGCACCGAATTGATCTGGGGCCCGCCGCCGTGGACCACCACCGGGTTGAGCCCGATGAACTTCATCAGGGTGATGTCGCGCGCGAAGGCCTCCTTGAGCTCCTCGTCCACCATGGCGTGCCCGCCGTATTTGATCACGATGGTCATTCCGGAAAACCGCCGGATATAGGGCAGCGCTTCGATCAGAATGTCGGCCACACTGGGGTTCATGGATAGGTTCTCCACGGGGTCATGGGCGGCCGCGAGCGGCACCCCGGCCTTGGGTTGCGAACTACAGGATGTATCGGCTGAGATCCTCGTCCTGGACGATCTCCATCAGTTTCCCGCGCACATAGGCGCCGTCGATGACCACCCGCTGGCCGGCCATCTCGGGGGCCTCGAAGAGGATGTCCTCCAGCAGCCGCTCCATCATGGTGTGCAGCCGGCGGGCGCCGATGTTTTCGGTCCGGTTGTTGACCTCCTCGGCGATCCGGGCGATCTCGGCGACCGCGTCGTCTTCGAAGACCACCTCCAGGCCCTCGGTGCGCAGCAGCGCGATGTACTGCAGCAGCAGCGCGTTGCGGGGCTCGGTCAGGATGCGCTCGAAATCCTTTTGCCCCAGGGAGGTGAGCTCCACCCGGATGGGAAAGCGCCCCTGCAGCTCGGGGATCAGATCGGAGGGTTTGACGGCGTGAAAGGCGCCGGCGGCGATGAAGAGAATGTGATCGGTGCGCACCGGGCCGTACTTGGTGATCACCGTGGAACCCTCCACGATGGGCAGCAGGTCGCGCTGAACCCCTTCGCGGGAGACGTCCGGGCCGTGCCCGCCCTCTTTGCCGGCGATCTTGTCGATTTCATCCAGGAAAACGATGCCCGACTGTTCCACCTTGACCACCGCCTGTTTGACGACCTTCTCCATGTCCACCAGGCCCTGCACCTCCTCCTGGGTGATCAGGGCGCGCGCCTCGCTCACCGTGACCTTGCGCCGTTTGGAGCTTTTGGGCAGCAGCCCGCTGAACATGTCCTTGAAATTGATCCCCATCTCCTCCATGCCCATGTTGGAGAAAATCTCCACCATCGGCATCGACCTGTCGGCGACGTCCAGATCCACGTAGCGCTCGTCGAGCTTGCCGCGGCGCAGCATGGCCCGCAGCTTTTCGCGGGTGGAGGAGGGCTCCGCGGGATTGGCGCCGACCACCTCCAGAGCGGGCTCCCGGGCCTCCTCGCCCTTGGGGTACTTGTCGGCGCCGGCCTTGGGCAGCAGCAAATCCAGCAGACGCTCCTCGGCGATGCGCTCGGCCTGCCCCCTGACCTCCTCCTGGGCGCGGGATTTGAGCATGTTGACCGTCAACTCCAGCAGGTCCCGGATCATGGACTCCACGTCCCGGCCGACGTAGCCCACCTCGGTGAACTTGGAGGCCTCCACCTTGATGAAGGGGGAGTCGGCCAGCTTGGCCAAGCGCCGGGCGATCTCGGTCTTGCCGACCCCGGTGGGGCCGATCAGGATGTTGTTTTTGGGGGCGATCTCGTCGCGCAGCTCCGGGTCCACCTTTTGACGCCGCCAGCGGTTGCGCAGCGCGATCGCCACCGCCCGCTTGGCGTTGGCCTGGCCGACGATGTACTTGTCCAGCTCACTGACGATTTCAGAGGGTTTCAGGTCGCTCATGGTGCCGCCGTTTCATTCCGGGCTGGGGTGGGCCGCGCCTCCCCGGCTAGAGTTCTTCGATGGTGACACGGTCGTTGGTGTAGATGCACAAGGCGGCCGCGATTTTCATGGCGGCCTCGAGGATGGCGCGGGCATCCAAATCGCTGTGGCGCATCAGGGCGCTGGCGGCGGCCTGGGCCGCGACGCCTCCGGAGCCGATGCCCATCACCCCCTCGTCGGGTTCGATGACATCGCCGTTGCCGGAAATCAACAGCATGTTGGCCGCGTCGACGGCGATCATGATCGCCTCCAGGTGCCGCAGGTACTTGTCGGTGCGCCATTCGCGGGCCATTTCCACCGCCGCGCGGGTGAGATTGCCGTTGAAGCGCTGGAGCTTGGCCTCCAGCTTGTCGAAAAGGGTCAGGGCATCGGCGGTGGCGCCGGCAAATCCGACGACGATCCGGTCTTCGTAGATGCGCCGCACCTTGCGGGCCTGGTGCTTGATGATGTTGTTGCCCAGGGTCACCTGGCCGTCGCCGGCCACCGCCACTTTGCCGTTGCGCCGGACGGCCAGAATGGTGGTGCCGTGAAAACGGTCCGCAGCCCGGGCCGGGTCGTGCTGAAATCTCATGCCGTCAACCCTTCTCCAATCGCGTGCGCCGCTTCCCCCGGAGGCCTGGGCCGGTGGGTTCAGCGCCGGGGGTGGGCCTGGTCATAGGCCGCCATCAAACGTTCGATGCTCACGTGGGTGTACTTCTGGGTGGTGGAAAGGCTCTGATGCCCCAGCAGTTCCTGCACCACCCGCAGGTCGGCGCCGGCATCCAGCAGGTGGGTGGCGAAAGAATGCCGGATGGCGTGCGGTGAGACCGGAACCAGCAGTCCGCAGCGGCTCACCAGCTGGTCCAGGGCGCGCGCGATGGCGCGCGTGCCCAGCCGCCGGTTGAATTTGTTGAGAAACAGCGCCCCGTCAGCGGCGGCTGCCGCCGGCCGCTCGCCCTCGAGCCGCCGGCGATAGGCGTGGATGGCCGCGAGGGCCTTCTGGCCGATGGGCACGATGCGCTCCTTGCGGCCCTTGCCGAGGACCTGCACCATCCGCCGCCCGGCGTCCACATCGGCGACATTCAGTCCGGCGAGTTCCGAGACCCGCAACCCGCAGGAATAGAGGGTCTCAAAAATCGCCCGGTTGCGCAGCCCCGCCAGGCTGTCGTCGGTGATCGCGTCCAGCAGGCGGAACATGTCGTCCACCGTCAGGTAGGCCGGCAGGTGTTTCTCCTGCTTGGGGGTGGCCACCATCTCGGCCGGGTTGCCGGCGACAAGCCCCAGTTTGAGCAGGTAACGAAAAAACGACCGCAGCGCCGAGAGCTTGCGGGCGATGGTGCTTTTGCGGTTGCGCCGGTAAAGTTGCCCCAAAAAGCCCCGGATGGTCAGCATGTCCACCGCGTCGAGACCGACCGGGGGGGGCTTGGCGGCGGCGCCCTTGACCGCCGCGCCGACCGGCCCCCACCCGAGATAGGCAACAAACTCCTCCAGATCGCGCCGGTAAGCCCGGCAGGTGTTGGGGCTGAAACCTTTTTCGGCCGCCAGGCTGTCCAGAAACCCGCCGATCAGTTTTTCAGGTCCCGGGTGGTCCATCATCTTCCTGTCAGATGCGTTCGGGGGCCTCTCAAAAGGCGATCAGCCCCCCAAGTTCGTCCCAGCAGCCGACCTCGATAAACGGGTGGGGTGCCCGGTTCCAGGGTTGGCGAAAGAGAATCGGGGTGATCCCGGCCGCCTCCAGCAGAAAACAGGTGTCCAGGCGATCCTCGACAAAATGGGTGACGCCCTTGGCCTGCAGCACTTGGGCCTTGGCGGCGTAATCGCCGGTGGCGGTCACGTCGATTTCCGCGGCGGCCAGCCCCGATGTGGCCAGCAGCCAATCGTGGATGGGCGCCGCCGAAGGCCGGGCGGTTATCAAGCGCAGGG
>JASFIY010000381.1:0-3713 GCA_050122415.1 Desulfobacteraceae bacterium | reverse complement strand
CAGGATGCGACCGGGGATCTCCACCTGGCAGAACATGCCCTCCACGAGGGGCAGATGGCCGTTTCCGCCGCGGAGCGCGTCGACCGCCGCGACCCGCACGGCCACCTCCACCGTTCGGCTCTGGGGGTCGAAGGCCACCACCCGGTCCAGGGTGCCCCGCCAGAAATGGGTTTCCGGGGCTTCGGTCCAGCGCACCGTGCACGTCAGCGCCGGCAGGGGCCCGAACCAGGCGTCTGAGGCTGTCGCAGGGGTTTCGAAGGGCAGCCAGCGCTGGGCATCACGGCTGTCCAGGGGCACCCGGATCTCCAGGATCGAATCATCGGCGAGGGTCAAAACCTGCTGGCCGGGGGAGACATACTGGCCGACTTCGATGGCCGCCTGCCGCACCCGCCCGCGAAAAGGCGCCGCCACCCGGCAGCGCTCCAGCCGCGCCGCGGCGGCCTCGCGACGGGCGTGGGCGGCGGCCAGGCTTTTTTCGGCCTCGCGGATCTGAAGCGGATAGAGGGCCACGGCCTGCGCCAGCTGCGCCGCCTGGTCCACGGCGGCGTTGTACGCCCTTTCGGCCCCCTCGACCCCCGAGCGGGTGCCCACCATGTCGTCCTCGTAGAGCTTTTTGAGCCGCTGAAATTCGCTCCGGCTCAGCTCCCGGCTGCGCTCCAGGGTTTGCAGCCGCTGACGGTCGATGGTGGCCTGCTTTTGAAGCCGTTCGATGGCGGTGGCCCACTGGGCGGCCGCGGCGTCGGCCTCCTGGAAAGCGGCGCGGTAATCCCGATCGTCGATCCGGAAGAGCTCCGCACCGGCCGGAATCACCTCGCCCACCACCAGGCGCGGGTGAACTTGCACCACCCGCCCGGCCACCTCGGCGGCCATCACCACCGTCCGCAACGGCCGGACCTCGCCGAACCCACTGATAACCACCGCAACGTCCTCGGGGGCCACCGTCGTCACCCTCACCCGGATCGCGGGTTCCTGCTGCACGGCCTCCCCCGGCGGCTTTTTCAAGGATGTCAGGGCGAGCATTCCGGCGAACCCCAGCCCCAGAACCAGACTACAAATCACGATCCGCTTGAGCACCCCTTTGGGGGGCAGCTGCGGGTTTGATTCCTCGTGCATGCTGCGACGGCCCTCGCCTTGGGTGAAAATCCCGCGGAAACCCGCCACCACATCCGGTCCGACCCGCCACGGGCCGCGCCGCCGGCCGGCTGTGGGCCCACGCCCGGATGCCGGGATCCAAGGGATTCATATTGGGGTTTGCGAGTCAAGTGAAGCAAAAAAGCCAAACGGTCTAAAAAGTAGCCGCCATCCCTTGCGAAAGCAAGAGGCGATCCCCAAGGCAGACGTGGCTGGATGCGCCCGGCCGTTTCGAGGCGCCCAAGATCGATTTTTGCCCCCACAGGCCGCGGCCTGGAAACGTCCCCGGCCGGTTGGAGGGAATTTGGCGGCCCTCAGCGTCGATCCTCTGCCAGGGTGAACAGTGTCGCAAAATTGCAATTCGTTGCCCCAGACAACTGAATTCCGCAATGGTGCAAACCCACCGGGGAAAAACCGGCCCCCTTTCAACAAACTGATTTTATGATCAATACATTCCAGTCGTCCCGTTGCTTGGCTGATTCCCAGTTGGCACAAACAGTGCTTTGGATTGGGTGCTTGAACGATGAACCACCGTCTGTTGTCATTATCGTGACGTCCCAAACAGGAGTAAAGAATCCTGGCCCAGAGGACCAGGCTTTTGGCTTGCTGTCCCCCAGAGGGGGACTAACCGCAAGCTAATGAATTCTATCTTATTTTTATGGCAGAGCCTCTGGCTCTGACCTGGCCCAAAGGACCAGGTTTTTTATGCTCAAATAAAAGGAGGGCTTCAGTTTATGGCGGTCAACACCATTAAAATCGGCAAAAAGAAAAAGAGCATCTTTCTTGACAAGGTCAGGGAACTGCTGCCGGAGGGGGGCAATCTGAACCTATGCCTGACCTGCGGGGCCTGTTCCTCGGGGTGTCCGGCCACCGGCCTTGAGAACATGGACCCACGCAAATTCCTGCGGATGGCGGCCCTGGGTCTGGACGAGGAAATCCTCAAAACCAACTGGGTCTGGATGTGCTCCATGTGCCAGCGTTGCATCTACGTTTGTCCCATGAAGATCGACATTCCGCAGCTGGTCTACAACGCCCGCGGTGCCTGGCCGCGGGAAGAGCGTCCCAAGGGGATCCTGGGCTCCTGCGACATGGCCCTCAGAAACGAGAGCTGCAGCGCCATGGGCACCAGCCCGGATGACTTCAAATTCGTGGTGGAAGACGTTTTGGAGGAGTACCGCGAGTCTCAGCCGGAATTTGCCGAAATGGAGGCGCCCATCGACAAGCAGGGGGCGGAATTCTTCCTGAACCAGAATTCCCGCGAGCCGGTCACCGAGCCGGACGAAATGGTGCCCCTGTGGAAGATCCTGCACCTCGCGGGGGCGGACTGGACTTACGGTTCCAAGGGCTGGGGCGGTGAGAACTACTGCATGTTCCTCTCCGACGACGAGGCCTGGAAGCATATCACGACCACCGCGGCCCAACAGGCCGACGCCTTGGGGTGCCCGATCTTTCTCAACACCGAGTGAGGGCACGTCACCTTCTCGGTCCTGGCAGGACTGAAAAAATTCAATATTCCCCACAAATTCGAAGTCAAGAGCATTTACGAATACTACGCCAAGTGGATCCGCGAGGGCAAACTGAAGGTCAGCTCCGACTGGAACAAAGACCTCAAGGTCAAGTTCACCGTTCAGGACCCTTGCCAGATCGTGCGCAAAAGCTATGGCGACCCGATTGCCGAGGATCTGCGCTTCGTGGTCAAATCCGTGGTGGGCGAGGAGAACTTCGTCGACATGACGCCCAACCGCTCCAACAACTTCTGCTGCGGCGGCGGCGGCGGGTTCCTGCAGTCCGGCTTCAAGGAGGCGCGTTTGGAATACGGCCGCCTCAAAGACCAGCAGATCCAGGCCACCAAAGCGGACTACTGCATCGCGGCCTGCCACAACTGCCACGCCCAGATCCACGAGCTCAGCGAACACTACGGCGCCGAATACGGGGTCGTGCACCTCTGGACGCTGATCTGCCTCTCGCTGGGGATCCTGGGGCCCAATGAGCGTGAATACCTGCGGGATGATTTGAAGGAGGTGGCGGTCTTCCACCCGGAAACCGCCATGTAGCCGACAGTTCCGTAAAAAGCATTTTACCCCGCGGCGGTGTTATTCAGGTATAGGAAATGGGCGGTGATCCGCCCATTTCCTTAGAAGGCCAATTTCTGCCTTGCCCTGCATCTCGCACTCGCTGCGGCCCACAGGTGCAAGCCGCTGAGATTTGCGCGCCGCAAATCGGCCAATTAACGAAACTCTCTGGATTTTGACCTTTTACTGGTTCATCAATTAGCAGGTAATGCAGGCTGCGGGAGGGTCGAAAGGCTTCGGGACGCCTGGCGCGGGCGCGGCAGGAGCCCGATCCCGGTTGGGGTGAACCTCAAACGACCCTGGCGCCGCGATGTTAATCCTTCCGCCGTCGGGGTGGAAAGCGGTCCGCGCCCAAAAAGCCCGCCCGGGGGAAGCACCACATCTTTGAACGTTTTTGGGATGGGCAGCATGCAGCGATTGACGATCGAGGATCTGCAGCGCAGACGGCAAAGGGCCCTGATGGGCGCCGCCCAGGCGATCCGGAAGCGACGGCCGGCCTACCTGGAGCTC
>JASFIY010000380.1:0-3713 GCA_050122415.1 Desulfobacteraceae bacterium | reverse complement strand
GTCCTCGAAAACGTGCCCCAGGTGGGAGTCGGCGTGCCGGCTGCGCACCTCGGTGCGCACCATGAACAGGCTGCGGTCGCTGCGGGTGACGACGTTTTCGGGCTCAAGCGGCCGGGTGAAGCTGGGCCAGCCGGTGCCGGAGTCGAACTTGTCGGTGGAGCTGAAGAGCGGCTCGCCGCTGACCACATCCACGTAGATCCCCGGTTCCTTGTTGTCCCAGTAAGCGTTGCGGAAGGGCGGCTCGGTGCCGTCCTGGCGGGTGACCTGATACTGCAGCGGGCTCAGGCGGCTGCGCAGGACGTCGTCGTCGGGCCGGGTGTAGGCCGGTTTTGCGGCGGCCTCGTTGGTGATAACGGCCGGGTCCCGGTCCCCCCAGACCTGCTGGATGAACTGATCCCGGCCCGAGTGGCGCCGGTAGGCGTTGTAGCGCTCCGGGCTCTTCTTGTAGAAGTCCTGGTGGTAGTCCTCGGCCGGGTAAAACGTGGTATACGGCAGGATGGGGGTCACCACCGGGGCTGGGAAAACGCCGGCCTCGGCCAGGGCCGCCTTGGAGGCCTCCGCCTCCCGGCGCTGGTCGTCGTCATGGTAGAAGACCGCAGTCCGGTACTGGGGCCCGCGGTCCACGAACTGCCCGCCGGCATCGGTGGGGTTGACGTGGCGCCAGAAGACCTCCAGCAGCCGGCGATAGCTCACCTCGCGCGGGTCGAAATGGACCTGAACGGCCTCGTAGTGCCCGGTCCTTCCCGAGGAGACCTGCTGGTAGGTGGGGTTTTGTTCGGGCCCGCCGGTGTAGCCGGACACCACCCGCACGACCCCCGCGACCTTCTCAAAATCGGATTCGCTGCACCAGAAACAGCCGCCGGCAAAGGTGGCCACTTCCAGCCCCTCCTCGCCGGGGGAGGGGCCCCCTTCGGCGGCCCCGCTTTTGCGCGGCCCCGACCCAGGGCCGAGCATCATGGCCATCACGGCCATACCCATGATGGGAAACCAGAGTTTCATATCGTCGCTCCTTTTTCAGGTTAGAGGCAAAATCTTGATTTCATGTTTGTGACACCGCAAACCCAATATAAAACACCCCCGCCGAAAATCACCGCCCGGATCGGGGCGGGATCAGGATAGCATGGTACGAACTGCATAAAGCGTCTGGGTGGTGGATTATCGAAAAGATCGGCCCGGAGAAAGGCGCGACGGCAAATGAGGGCGGCCGCCTTTTTTGATGAAGCGGTAAAAAGTCGAAAACCCAGACGGTTTCGCAAAAAGTCCAATTTACGGCGCGCAAATCTCAGCGGCGTGAGGCGTACTTATTTACGCCGCAGCGACTTCGAGATGCAGCGCAACGCAGAAAGTGGACTTTTTGCGGAACCGTCTTATTTGGCCTTGCGGGGTTTGGCACGGCGGGTGGCCGGGGCCTGCAGGGGGTCGTCCGGCCACGGGTGGCGGGGGTAGCGGCCGCGCATCTCTTTTTTGACGGCGTGATAGGCGTTTTGCCAGAAATGGGTCAGATCCCGGGTGACCTGCAGGGGGCGGCCCGCCGGGGAGAGCAGGTGCAGGACAACCGGCACCCGGCCGGCGGCCACGGCCGGGGTCTCGGCCGCACCGAACATCTCCTGGAGGCGCACGGCCAGCACCGGTGGGTCCTGGCCGTAGTCCACCGGCAGGCGCGAGCCGCTGGGGACCGTCAGATGGGTGGGTGCCAGCAAGTCCAGCCGGCGGCGCTGCTCCCGGTCCAGCAGACCTTCCAGGGCCTGCCTCAGGGCCGCCGGGGTGAGGTCTTTGAGCCGCAGCAACCCGCCCAGAAACGGTCCCAGCCAGAGCGTCAGGGTCTCCAGCAAGGCCTCGTCCGAGACATCCGGCCAGCGCCCCCCCTCCCCTGCGGCCAGCCGGCCGGCAAAGAGCACCCGCTGGCGCCAGCGCTGCAGCGCCGGGGTCCACGGCAGGCAGCCCAACCCGCTTTGGCGGATGCCCGCCAGCAGCGCGGCCTGCACCCGCCCGGCATCCGGCGCCGCCAGGGGCCGGCTGGCGAGCACCAGGGCCCCCAGACGGGTCGTTTCGCGGGCGGCCACCGCCTGCCGGACGGGGTCCCAGGAGACCTCCTGACAGCACTGGAGCCGGTCGCCGAACTGATCTTCCAGGGTGGCCCCGTCGTAGCCGGCGGCCAGAAAAACGCGCGCCTCGCGCCGGTCGCCGTCCAGATGCGCGGCCACTACGAAATCGGCTGCGGCCAGCGGCTCTGCCGGGTCGAAGACCGCCCCCCGGCCGCAGGCCAGCAGAAAGCGCCCCGTGCTGCCCGGACGGCGGCGGGCCACCCGCTCGGGGTAGGCCCAGGCCAGAAGCCGCCCGAGATCGCGGCCGCCTGAGCCGCCCGCCCCGAGCTTCAAGCGGCGGCGCAGCTGGGCGGCGGCACGCAGAATCTGCCGCCCGGCGGCTGGGTCCAGGGCCGGCCCGGGCAGCGGCCGGCCGGCCGCCAGGGCCTCCAGCGCATCGACGCGCAGCTGCAGGTCGCTGTCGCCCTGCCCGGGCGTAAAATGCAGGGGATCGCGCTCGCTGAGGATTGCCGCCAGAAGTGCGGCCAGCGGCCCCTGCCCATCGGCCGCGGCCATCAGCAGCATGTGGGCCAGGCGCGGGTGCAGGGGCAGCCGGGACATGGCCCGGCCGTGGGCGGTCACCCGCCCGCGGGCGTCAAGCGCCCCCAGGTCGGCCAAGAGCTCCCGGGCCTGGGCGAAGGCCGCCGGCGGGGGCGGGTCCAGCCAGGACAGTTCACCGGGCGCGGTCACGCCCCAGACGGCGAGTTCCAGGGCCAGCCCGGTCAGGTCGGCTTCCAGGATTTCGGGCGGGCTGAAGGCGGCCAGGGAGGCGTCGGTTGCCGGGGCCCACAGGCGGTAGCACACCCCCGGTTCGCTCCGGCCGGCCCGCCCCCGCCGCTGCTCGGCTGCGGCCCGTGAAATTCGGCGGGTGACCAGGCGGGACATGCCGCTGGCCACGTCGACCTGCGGCTGGCGGCAAAACCCGCTGTCCACCACCACCCGCACCCCCTCGATGGTCAGGCTGGTTTCCGCGATGTTGGTGGCCAGGACCACCTTGCGGCGACCGGCCGGCGCCGGTTCGACGGCCCGGTCCTGGGCCGCCCGCGGCAGACCGCCGTAAAGCGGGTGGATCTCCCAGGCGGGGCCCGGGCCGGCCTCCTGCAGAAGCCTGGCGACCCGCCGGATCTCGGCCGCACCGGATAGAAAGGCCAGGATGCTGCCCGTCTCCCGGCGCGCCGCCTGTTGCACGGCGGCCGCCGTCGCGCGCTCGATGGAAAGGCCCGGCCGCGGCGGCAGGTAAATGGTTTCAACCGGCCAGAGGCGCCCGCGGCAGCTGATCAGCGGCGCCCCGCCCAGCAGGCGGGCCAGCGGAGCGGTCTCCAGGGTGGCGGACATCACCAGCAGGCGCAGCGCCGGGTTCAGGGCCGCCTGCAGATCCAGGCACAGCGCCAGGGCCAGGTCGCCGTCCAGGCTGCGCTCGTGAAACTCGTCGAAGATCACCGCGCCCACCCCCTCCAGGGCCGGGTCGCGCTGCACCAGACGGGTCAGCACCCCTTCGGTGACCACCTCGATGCGGGTCTCCGGCCCCACCCGGCTGTCCAGGCGCACCCGGTAGCCCACGGTCCGCCCCACCTCCTGGCCCATTAGACGGGCCATGTGGTCCGCCGCCCGCCGGGCTGCCAGGCGCCG
>JASFIY010000379.1:0-3721 GCA_050122415.1 Desulfobacteraceae bacterium | reverse complement strand
TCGTGGCCCGCATCGTCTATGGCGGAGGTGACTGATGAAGATGCTTGTCTACGGGCTGGTGACCGGGGTGCTCTTCGGTTTTCTGCTCCAGAAGGGGCGTGTGCTGCGCTACGACAAACAACTCGGCGCCCTGCGTCTGCTGGACATGACCATCGTCAAGTTCATGCTCTCCAGCGTGATGGTCGGGATGGTGGGGGTTTATCTTCTCCATGATCTCGGCCTCGCCAAGCTCTCCATCAAGGCCACGGTCCTGGGGCCCGTCATCATCGGCGGGCTTGTGTTCGGCATGGGCTGGGGCCTTTTGGGATATTGCCCGGGAACCTCCATGGGCGCCCTGGGCGAGGGCCGCTGGGATGCCTTGTGGGGGATTTTGGGGATGATCGTGGGGGCCGGCCTGTTTGCCGAAGCCTACCCCGCACTGAAGCAAACGGTCTACACCTGGGGGGATTTCGGGCGCATCACCCTGCCCCAGGTTCTCGGCATCAGCCACTGGGTCATCATTCCGCTTTTCATTGCCGGCGCCTTGCTGCTCTTCCGGTGGCTGGAAAAAAAGGGACTTTAGACCGCTTTCGGGGGCGCTTCGAGCCGTGGCACAGACCCGGGCGCCCCTTGGCTCGAAACAGGCCGCAGCGGCCATCCCTGGCTTTTCGGGGTCACCTGCAGCAGGCGGGCGGGCCGTGGGGCCCCGGTGTGAGCATGGATTTCAAAGACACCCATGATATGTCATCCCCGCAGGGAACCCGGCCGGAAATTCCGCCGGATGCAGGCGCCGACTGCGCTGCGTCCGTTTTTGCGGCCTCCCATCCGCTTGCCGAGCGCATCAAAGAACTCAACTGCCTTTACGGCATCTCAAATCTGCTGGAAAATCACGGGGTATCCCTTTCCTGGATCATGCAGCGGGCCGTTGAACTGATACCGGCGGCCTGGCAGTATCCCCAAAACGCTTGCGCGCGCATCCTGCTGGACGGCCAGGAATACACCTCGCGAAACTTCAAGGCCACCCCCTGGCGTCAAAGTACCCCCATCGTGCTCAACGACGAGCCCGTCGGGGGAGTGGATGTTTGCTACCTTGAGGCGCCTCCTGAAAACCTTGCGGGGCCGTTTCTGGAGGAGGAGCAAAGGCTGCTCAGGGCCATCGCCGAGCGCTTGAGCAAAGTGCTCTGGCTGAAACGCTCCGAGGAGGCCCTGAAAGAAAGCGAAGCCCGCTACAGGGTGCTCACCGAGCAGGTCGCCGTAAGGGGTCGCCCTGGTTCAGGATGGGCGTTTCCGCTACGTCAACCCGGCGTTTTGCCGGATGTTCAACGTCCCGCTGGCCGAGGCCCTGACCGGCGGGCCGGTGGGCGCGCCGGTGGCCGGTGCAGCCGATGACATCGCCCGCCTGTACGCCGGCTCCGCGGCAGGGGACCCCGCCAGCCGGGTGGAAAACGTGCACCGCTTGACCCGGGAGGGCGCCGCCTGCTGGATTCAGGTCTGCCACACGCCCATCACCCTGAAAGGCCAGCCGGCCCTGCTCTCCACCTTCAAGGACATCACCGAGATCAAGGAACAGCAGGTGGCCGCAGAGAAGATGGCCGATTTGCTGGACCGCGAAAACCGCGTGCTGCGCGCTTCGCTGAGCGACCGTTACCGGCTCGGAGAAATCCTCGGCCGCGCGGCGTCCATGCAGAGGGTTTACGAGCTGATTCTGAAAGCGGCCGCTACCGATGCCAGTGTCGCGATTTTCGGTGAATCCGGGACCGGCAAGGAGCTCGTCGCCCGCGCGATCCACGACCACAGCCGCCGCAAAAAGGCGCGCTTTGTGGCGGTCAACTGCGGGGCCGTCCAGGAGACGCTTTTCGAGCGTGAATTTTTCGGCCATCGCAAGGGGGCCTTTTCCGGCGCCCACGCCGATTCCCCGGGCTACCTGGACATGGCCGCAGGGGGCACCCTGTTTCTCGACGAGGTCGGCGAACTGACCCTCGGCATGCAGGCCAAGCTCCTGCGGGCGATCGAGGGCGGCGGCTATCGGCCGGTGGGCGGTACGGACACCAGGATGTCGGACTTCCGCATCATATCGGCCTCGAATGCCGCCCTGGGCGATAGGGTCGTCAAAGGCGAAATGCGCGATGATTTTTTCTACCGGATCCAGGTGATCCAGATCCAGCTGCCGCCCTTGCGCGAGCGGCGCCGGGACATCCCCCTGCTGGTGGAGCATTTTTTGCGCAAGATGCGGCCGCCGGCTGCTTCCATCAGGATCGCCGGACCCGTCATGGACGCCTTGATGGACTACGACTGGCCCGGCAATGTCCGCGAGCTGCGCAACGTCCTGCAGCGCTACGCCACCCTCGGTCGGCTCGAGTTTCTCTCCCCCGGCCAACAGCCCCCAACGGCCCCCGCCGCAGCCACCCTCGATCTGCGCGAAGCCGTCCAGCAGCTGGAAAAGTCCCTGATCTCAAAGGCTCTCCGGGAAGCGGGCGGGAACCGCACCAAAGCCGCCGGACTGCTGGGCATATCCCGCCGCGCCCTTTTCCGCAAAATAACCGCCCCCTGAGTGCCTGAACCGCCCCCATCGGGCGAAAACGCCCATATCCTCAAAAATCAATTAAATTAGTGGGTTGAAAGTGAACCGTCAATCAAAGGCGGGCGCTTGGTTCCCAGCGGTCAGCCTCCGGGTCTCGGTTGAAAACGAAAAAATTATAATATTTACGGTTACTTGTTTTGTTATTGGGGTGGGTGGTATCTATTTTGCTGTAATCTGCGGTCAAACCCTAAAAAGATGCCGAATCCTGTCGCCACCTTACAGGCTGAAATAGTCGCATCTCTGGAGGTGCTTTCAATGAGACTGGTGAAAAACAAAGCTTCGGGTAAATTTTTTATCGTTCTCGACGAGAACGACGCCCGGGAAACCGATTTCATGCTGATCACCCCCGAGGGTAAGGTCAAACAACTCGAGCAGCATCTGTTTGAGCCCTTGGATGACATCGACCCCGCGGACGACCGCTGCACCCAGCGCTACACAGCGGCCCAGTTGAGGAGATATCGCCGCTATCTCGAAGAGGAAAGCCTTTGAAACCGAGATTTCGTGGACCGCGGATGATTTGCGGATGCAATTGAACAGACCGGGACAGGAGATTTGTCATGTCGGACGATCCTTTTGGAAATCTTCAGGAGTGGGGAGAGGCCCTTGAACTTCTTGACGAATTTTCACGAAACGGCCGTTTGGCGGAATGTCAGCGCGGTTTGGTGCGGATACTGAACTACAGGGGCAACTGGCGCCTTCGGGAGGAAGTCCTGAAGCGCTTGGATCAAATTGAAGCCCCGACCGATGAACTGATTGGACAGGTTCTCAGCATCCTCGCAGATGACAACACCTACTACGAGGCAAGAATCATGGCGAGCGGCGCCCTGATGCATTTTTTAAAAAAAGCTGAAAGCGAGCTGCGTCCGGAGTTGAATCTGAAAAGCCGCAAATTAATCGAAAAGCTTTGTCAAACACCCCAGCCGCCGGTTTTTGAAAAAGCTCTCCAAGAATGCAACCAGGCCTTGGCCTGAGGGGCCTCAGGGGCAAGTCAAAGGTCCGCTTCTGACATCAAAAAAGGAAGACCAGGATGATGGACAACCCGATTCCAAACTTTGGTTTATGCTGCACCTGCAATCACCGCTGGGGGTGCCTGTCGCTGAGAAACAGCCTTCGAGAGGGTATTCCGATTTTGCACTGCGAGCAGTTTGATGATGGTGTTGC
>JASFIY010000378.1:0-3733 GCA_050122415.1 Desulfobacteraceae bacterium | reverse complement strand
CCGACGCCGCCCACCTGATCCGCAGGGCCGCCTGCCGGCAGGCGGCCCTGGACGCCATCGTGCTGGACCTTTACACCGGCCCCTACGCCCACACCCACGGCCGCAGCGACCCGCTCTACGGCGCCGAGGCCGTCGCCCGGGCCCACGCCGCCCTCAAGCCGGGCGGGGTCTTTGCCGTGTGGGGCGAGAATTTCGATCCCGGTTTTGAGGCCCGCCTGCGGGCAGGCGGCTTTGAGGTCGCCATCGCACGCCCGGGCCGGGGGGGCTTCCGGCACGTGGTCTACCGGGCGTGCAAGCAGGCCCCGGCCAACGGACCCGGCCCAAAGCCGGCAGCCCGCCGGGGATAGCCGCCGCCTTCAGGCCGTCGCCGGCAGCATCTTTGGGCTGCTGGCGGCGGCCGCCACCATCGCCTGCGCCCGCCGGCGGCGGAAATCGCGCATCACCTGCCGCCCCTGACCGCAGCTGCGGCAGCCGGGATCACCCCGGCCGACCCAAAACGGACGCTGCCGGCGGGCCGCCTCCTGGCGGGCAATGCAGGTGTGGACGGGGATGGTGGCGCTGTATTTTTGACAGTACATTGCGACTCCTTTCACGCGGGCCTGTTTCGCCTTGCCCAAACGCGGCGCTTTCTCCGGCCTTGAACTTTCAGCGGTCCATCGCCTTGTGTCACCCGATTTTTCAGGGAGTTTTCGGATTGTGCTAGAACTGGGTTAAAAACGGCGCCGGGGCGGCGCCGGCAGCCAGGGAAAACCCTTGACAGAAAAGGGGGGCGATGATTTACCGAAATCATTCGGCCGGCGGGCGAAACTGCGAAGCGGCAGCCGCATCCTGCGCCCGCGGCGGGATCGTGCGAAACGAAACCCACACGAAAGGAGATCCCATGAAACGTTTGCTGTTGGTTCTGCTGGCCGCGGCCGTCGTGACCTGCCCGGCGATGGCGGGGGCCAAGACCCTGCGCCTGGCCATGGACGCCGACCCTGTATCCCTCGACCCGCATGTACAGCTCTCCGGGGGCATGCTTCAATACTCCCACATGGTCTATGACCCCTTGGTGCGCTGGACCAAGACCATGGATTTCGAGCCCCGCCTGGCCGAGAAGTGGGAACGCCTTGACCCTCTGACGCTGCGCTTTTTCCTGCGCAAGGGCGTCAAGTTTCACTCCGGCAACCCCTTTACCGCCAAGGACGTCGTCTGGACGCTGGCCCGGCTCAAAAAAAGCCAGGATTTCAAGGGGCTTTTCGAGCCTTTTGGGGAAGCCGTGGCGATCGACGACCACACCGTCGACATCAAAACCAACAAACCCTACGGCCTGGCCCTCAACATGTGCACCTACATCTTCCCGATGGATTCGGCTTTCTATTCCGGAACCGACGAGAAAGGCCTGGCCAAGGACGCCATCGTCAAGACCGAGCACTCCTTTGCCAACGAGCACGAATCGGGCACCGGCCGCTACTTCGTGGAAACTCGGGAACAGGGCCAGAAATGGGTTCTCAAGGCTTTCCCTGAATACTGGGACAAAAACGCGGGCAACGTCGACACCATCGTCCTGACCCCCATCGCCGAGGATGCCACCCGCCTGGCGGCCCTGCTGGCGGGCGACGTCGACTTCATCATGCCGGTGCCCCCCCAGGATTTCGACCGCATCGAAAAAACCAAAGGGATCCAGCTGATCACCATGCCCGGCTCACGGATCATCACCTTTCAGCCCAACCAGAAGCGTCGCGCCGAGTTCAAGGACGCGCGCGTGCGCCAGGCGATGGTCTACGCCGTCAACAACGCGGGGATCGTCCAGAAGATCATGAAGAACCGCGCCACGGCCGCCGCCCAGAACTCCCCCAACGGCTACCTGGGCTACGTCGAAGAGCTCACGCCGCGCTTTGACCTCAAAAAGGCCCAGGCGCTGATGAAGGAAGCCGGCTACGAGAAGGGGTTTACCGTTTCCATGATCGCCCCCAACAACCGCTACGTCAACGACGAGAAAATATCCGAGGCGGTGGCCTCGATGCTCTCCAAAATCAACATCAAGGTGGAGCTCAAGACCATGCCCAAGGCCCAGTACTGGGACGAGTTCGACGCCCAGGTGGCCGACATCCAGATGATCGGCTGGCACTCCGACACCGAGGATTCCGCCAACTTCTACGAGTTTCTCTACATGTGCCCCAACAAGGAGACCGGCTACGGCCAGTACAACTCCGGCAACTACTGCAACCCCAAGGTGGACGAGCTGACCCTGGCCTCCCAGACCGAAACCGATCTGGCCAAGCGCGCCGCCATGCTGCAGGAAGTCGAGCGCATCCTTTACAATGAAGCGGCCTTTATTCCGCTGCACTGGCAGATGCTCTCGTGGGCCGGCAGCGACAAGCTCAAGAACGCCAACGACATCGTCAACGTCATGAACTTCCCCTACTTCGGGGATCTGGTGATGGAATAGGCAGGGCGCACTGACCCATGATCGCTTTTTTTATCCGCCGCATAACACAGGCCGTTTTCGTGATGCTGGTGATCAGCCTGATCGGGTTCACCATCAAGCAGTCGGTGGGCGACCCGGTGCGGGAGATCACCGGCATCTCGGTTTCGGCTGCGGAGCGCGACGCCCTGCGGGAAAAACTCGGTCTGAACGACCCGTTTCTGGTGCAGTGGGGACGGTTTCTGGGCCGGGCCCTGCAAGGAGACCTCGGCAACTCCTTTTATTTCAAGCGGCCGGCCATGCAGGTGATTCTCAGCAAGGCGCCGGCCACGCTTGAACTGGTTTTCTCAACCTCCATACTGGTGATTCTGCTCTCGATCCCCATCGGCATCTACGCGGCCATCCTGCCGCGCGCGTGGCTGTCGCGTTTTTTCATGGGGGTCAGTATCGTGGGCGTGTCCATCCCGGTCTTTCTGACGGCCATCCTCTTGATCTATGTCTTTTCGGTGGGCCTGGGGTGGCTGCCGTCCTTCGGCCGCGGCGAACTGGTGACGCTCTTTCCGGGCTGGCAGTCGGGCTACTTCACCGCCGACGGGCTCAAGCACCTGATCCTGCCGAGCATCGCCCTGTCCTCCATCATGCTGCCGCTCTTCATCCGCCTGATCCGCGCCGAGATGAAGGAAGTTTTAGAAACCGAGTACGTCAAGTATGCCCGCGCCAAGGGACTTAAACCCTGGCGGGTGCTGCTGGTGCACGCCTTCAAGAACACCCTGCTTCCGGTCATTACCGTGGGCGGCGTGCAGCTCGGCACCCTGATCGCCTTCACGATCCTGACCGAGACGGTGTTCCAGTGGCAGGGCATGGGCGCCATGTTCATCGAGGCGGTGGATCGCGCCGACACTTCCCTGATCGTGGCCTACCTGGTTTTTGTGGGCATCCTATTCGTTACCGTCAACACCTTGGTGGATCTGATCTACGGCCTGGTCAACCCCATGGTCCGCATCGCCGGGAGGAAATGACCATGCAGGGGTGGCGACGGTTTAAAAGCTCCTATTTTCTGCACAGTTTTCTGCGCGACCCCATGGCCATGGGCAGCTTCATCTGTTTGGCGGCCCTGGTGATCATCAGTTTCGGGGCGCCTCTGATAGCACCCCATGACCCCTACGACACCAGTACGATCGACATCATGGATTCGGAAATGCCGCCGGCCTGGCTGGCGCAGAGCGATGCGCGCTTTCCGCTGGGAACCGATTCCCAGGGCCGCGACATGCTCTCCACCATGCTCTACGGAATGCGGGTGTCGATCCTGATCGGGTTGGGGGCGGT
>JASFIY010000377.1:0-3737 GCA_050122415.1 Desulfobacteraceae bacterium | reverse complement strand
AACCGCGGTCCCCGAACGGCAGCGGCCTGCCTTACGGCAACGCCAAAGACAGCGTGCTGAACATGGGCATTGCCACCTTGCGTTTCGGGGACGAGAATTTCAGCTGGGACGAACTCTACGCGGCCTCCATCGCTCCCCAGCGAGACCAGCCGATCCAGATTTCTTTGTTGGACAGCGACCAGCTTGCCAGATTGCCGGCGAATTACCGCTTGGAGGCAGCCCCGGTGCTGACAGCCGAGCAGCAGGATTTCGCGGCGGCAATCAACATGCAGCTGGCGGTGGCCCAGGACAAGGAGATCATGGTCTATGTGCATGGAACCAAGGTCGACTTTCTCAACGCGTTGGTCATCACCGCGGAGGTCGACCATTTCGCCGGGCGTGATTTCGTCGGCATCGCCTTCGCCTGGCCTTCTCATCAAAACATTCTCTACTACCTTTTGGGCCAGGATGTGACCCGGGCCAAAGACTCCAGCCAGGCACTGCGGGCCCTGTTGGAGTTTCTGGCTGCGCACACGACGGCCAAGCACATCAATTTGCTCTCATACAGCGCGGGGGGCCGGGTGACATCCAAGGCCCTCTACGAGCTGCGTTCAGCCTATCCGGCCCTCAGCCGGGATGAACTGCATCAGACGTTCCGCCTGGGCTCGGTGATCTTTGCCGCCGCCGATGTTCCCATCGAGACGTTTCACCAGCGGCTTCCCGCGATGAGCGATTTGTCCCAACAGGTGGTGGTGACCGTTTCGGATCAGGACCCCGCATTGCTGGCTGCGGAAAAATACATGGGTGGCGGGGCCCGCATCGGCATGGAGTCCGCGGGATTGTGGGAACTGGAATTGACCAAAGCCCAGAAGATCGCCAACTTCGAGGTGGTCGACCTCTCTTTGAGGCAAGAGGGGCGCGGCTTCGACATCATCGGTCACCACTACTGGTATCGCCACCCGTGGGCCAGCAGCGACATCGTTTTGCTCTTGCGTACCAATGCCCCGCCCTATCGCCGTGGTCTGAGCCCTGCAGAACTGGAGGGTGTTTTCTACATGTCCCCGGAATACCCCCAGAAAGTTCGCGAGGCCGTGCGCCGGGAACTGGGGGATAGCTGGTTGAAATGAATTGGGGACGTTGTTGACAAAGGGTACAAAAATGATTTTGTACCCTTTGTCAACAACGTCCCCTAATCCTCCTCGATTGCTTCCTGAGCCTGTTCGGCTTTGGCGTGCGCTTTGGCAGCCTTGCGCCGGGCTTTCTCGGCCGCCGCCAGGGCTTTGTCCCGTTCACTGATCAGGGCGGCGATCCGCTCTGCGTCACGGTCTTTTTCGGGCCGGTCCATGGCCTGCTGCAGCTTGGCGGCGATGGCTTCGGCGGCTTTGCCCGCCGCATCCGCCTCTTCTTCCGACTCCTTTGCCTGCCGCTCGCGTTTTTCCTTGAGGTCCCGGGCCTCGGCCAGGACTGCCGCGGTGCCCTCCTCCGGTTCGGCTCCCAGATCGATGTCCTCGGCCGCCAAAATCATCACGGCCGTCGGCAGTTTTTGCAGGAGTTCTTCCATGGGCCCTTCCACCGGCAGCCGGATCAGATTGCCATGGAAACGAAATGGTAAAAACACCAGCGTAGACCGAAGCGACATTTCGATCACCGCGGCAGCATCACCGGAGGGCGCAAAGACGATTTCGGCCCCGATGCGGGCATCGCTCAGGATTTCAGCCAGAGCCGCCTCCCGTTCATCTTGGGGGGCATCCCCAGGAAAGGCGATCAGGCGCAGGGTGACCCCTTTCCAAACATCCGCTCGGGTCACGAGGTAGGCAAAGAGCAGCATGAGAGGGCCCGTGGCGTCATCGGACCACCACACGTCGATGCGGGATTTTTCGGCCGGGGTTTCCATCAGCCGCTGCCAGGTCTCTTCCCGAGTATGCAGCAGACCGATGTTGCAGCCCAGGCGGTGCAGGGTTTTAAGCTGCCGCCCGAACAAAAATTCACGAAATCCCACGCCGATCGTGTTCTCCGAACCCAGCCAATTCAGCAGTATGGTGTTGACCCGCAGCGGGCCGATGCCGTGCGCCTGAAGCAAGGCGTGAACCGCGGTTTCGGGATCGCGGGTGGTCAGCACGAGCGAAAAGGCGGCGGGATTGTGCTCGTGAATGTCTTTCTGCAAAAGGCTTTCCGCCTCCTGCTTGCGTTTGGAGAGCAGCAGGTCTTTGCCTTCCAACAGGGTGACGACGGTGGTCAGACCGCTGCCGCCTTCAAGCCAGCCGGCCAGGCGCAGCAGGCGCGGACGACGCTCGGGATCCTCGGAAAAGGCCAATATTTGAGGCCGCCAATCCCGGTGATGCTCAGGCGAAACGTTGGCCTCCAGAAGGTGTTCCCGAATCCGCTGCAGGTGGTGGGCGCGGCGGCTGTCGGCCCAGCGCGCCGGGTCGGCCGTGCTGCGCAGGTATTGATAGATGGCAAACAGCAGCGAGATGGCGATCAGGGCCGTTGACGGGTCGATGGCCAACATCGTGCCGAGGCAGGCCAGGAATCCCAAAAGGCTGAGACGCTGGTCGAACCACTTGAAGGTGGGCCGGAAGGATGGGCTGGCGGCCCGGGATTCATAGAAGGTGGCGTAGTTGAGCAGCCCATAGGAGATCAGGAAAAACATGGACACCACCGGGGCGATCAAGTTCAGGTTGCCAAGCGCGATGGTCAGAAAAGCGATTCCGGTCGCCAGCAACAGGGCGCGTCGAGGGTTGGCGGCCGGCCCGGCGCCTTTGGCGAAGAAAAAAAGAAAGGGGAATATCCGATCCGCGGCAAGGGACTGCAGGATCCGCGGCGCGCCGAGAAACGAGGCCATGGCCGAGGAGAGGGTTGCCGCGATGACCCCGGCATCGATGAGCCCGGAGAAACGGGCCATGCGGTTCATGGCAGTGTAGTCGACGGTCAATTCCTGGTTGGGCAGCGCACCGCTGAAAATCAAGGCCGCCCCGAAATAGACCAGAACGGATACGCCCACCGCCAGGAAGGTGCCCAGCGGCAGGCTTTTGCCGGGATCTTTCAGATCCCCGGACATGCTGACCCCCTGGGTGAACCCCGTCACAGCCGGGAAAAAAAGCGCGAACAGCACCCAAAACGGCAGCCCATCCTCCGGTGCCGACCAGTTCGCCCGGAACACGGCCGCATCCCATTGGGAAAGACCGCCCCAAAAAAATGAGGCCAGGGCCGCTGCCAGGAGGGCCATGACCCCATATTGGAACCTGGTGGCCCAGTCGGCGCCCAACCAGGCCAGAACGAAGAGAAAGCAAACCGCACCCGCTGCAATCGTCCGGGGCGAAACGCCCTGGGCCGACACCAGCGGCGAAGCCGCAAGGGCTTCCCCGAAGCCGATGCAATAGAAGGCGATGGAAACGGCCTGGGCCAAAAACAGGACCACGCCGATGGCACCGCCGAATTCGAGCCCCAGGGTGCGCGAAATGAGATAGTAGTCCCCGCCGCCCTTGACCTTCAGGTTGGTGGCAATGGCCGACAGAGACACGCTGGTCAGCACCGAGATGACGTTGGCCAGACCCAGGATAAGCAAGGCGCGGGCCAAACCGGCGCTGCCCACCACGTAGCCGGTCCGCAAAAACAAAATGATGCCGAGAATCGTCAGGACACTCGGGGTGAAAACCCCCGCAAAAGTGCCCAGGCGACCGGAAGGCTTGGTCTCTTCGGAATTCTTTGCAACCATAATAAAAAGGGGACGTTGTTTACAAAGGGTACTAATTCATCCG
>JASFIY010000376.1:0-3744 GCA_050122415.1 Desulfobacteraceae bacterium | reverse complement strand
GGAAGAGGAGACCCTTGAGGGGGATGAATTTTCCGATATCTTCAACGATCTGGACAGCGGGGTGAGCGCCGCCGGGGAGCCGGCGGGGCAGCCCACCGTAGACGATGAACCCCGGGAGCGTGGGGATATCGGTCCCGAAATCTCGGCGCCGGTCTCTCATCCCCTGGCTCCGGCGCCGGCAGCGTCCGGCCAGCCGGCGGCCGGGCCGCCCGAAGCGCCGGCACCTTTAAATATGGAAAACGGGGAAGAAAAGTTTATCCTGGGTGCGGGTGGAATCCGGATGCGCGAGAAGGCAAACGGCTTGCTGCAAAATACCTCGCCGGCCATGGCGCAAGCCGCTGCTGCGGCGTTTGAGGCCGCACCTAAGGCGGAGCCCCTGCTGGTTTCGCCCGATCAGGTCGAAGCCGCGGTGGAACGGGTGGTGCGGGGCATGGTGTCCGACAGGCTCGAAGCCATGCTGATGGAGGTCTTGGAGAAGGCGGTTGCCAAGGAAATTCAGCGCATCAAGCACGCCCTGCTTGCCGATGCGTCGGGAAACGACGCCTGCTGAGCTGGGAGGCCCGGACCGTCGGGTCTGAAGTCGCGGGAAAAAAATAGATCTTGAATTGAATCGGGGATTATTGAATAATCCCCGATTTAAGTTTGATGGCAATGCCAAATGGCCGGGTTGCGTGCCAACCGGGGTCTCAGAGGGGCGCCGTGTGATTGCGCGAACCTGTCGTCGGACGGTGGTTTTTTCCCTTCAACACCTATTGTGGCAGAGGGAGAGGGCCACCCAATTCCAACACGAGGACCCGATATGAGTTCAGATCAGATGGACAAAGGCTACGAACCCCACGCGGTTGAAAAGCACTGGTATCGTTTCTGGGAAGAGCAGGGGCTCTTTGCCGCCGCAGAAGACAGCGCGCGGCCCGCATACGCCATCGTGATCCCGCCGCCCAATGTGACCGGTGTTCTGCACATGGGGCACGCCTTGAACGTCACCCTTCAGGACATTCTCTGCCGCTACCGGCGTCTGATGGGCGACAACGTCCTGTGGATGCCCGGCACCGACCATGCCGGGATCGCCACCCAGAATGTGGTGGAAAAAAAGCTGGCCGCCGAGGGGCGCAACCGCCATCAGCTCGGTCGTGAAAAGTTCATCGAGGCCGTTTGGCAGTGGCGCGAGCAATACGGCAGCGCGATCATCAACCAGCTCAAGCGTCTGGGGGCCAGCTGCGACTGGGACCGGGAGCGCTTCACCATGGACGAGGGGCTTTCCCTGGCGGTTCGCAAGGTGTTCGTCACCCTTTACGAGCAGGGGCTGATTTACCGCGGCAGCTACATCATCAACTGGTGCCACCGCTGCCACACGGCCCTGGCCGATCTGGAGGTCGAACACGAAGAGATCGACGGCCATCTCTACCACATCCGCTACCCCCTGGCCGGCGCCAAGGGCGCTCTGGTGGTGGCCACCACCCGGCCGGAAACCATGCTGGGCGACACCGCCGTGGCGGTCAACCCGGAGGACCCGCGCTATGCCGATCTGCCCGCCCGGGCGGTGACCCTGCCGCTGATGAACCGCGAGATCCCCATCATTTCCGACGACTACGTCGATACGGCGTTCGGTACCGGGGCGCTCAAGGTGACCCCGGCCCATGACCCCAACGACTTTGAAATCGGCAGGCGCCACAATCTGCCCAGCGTCAAGGTGATCGACGACGACGGGCGGATGTCCGATGAGGCCGGGCGCTTCAAGGGGCTCGACCGTTTCACGTGCCGCGAGGAGGTGGTCAAGGCCCTCAAGGCCGAGGGGCTGCTGGAGAAGATCGAACCCATCCGCCACAGCGTCGGCCACTGCTACCGCTGCAAGGAGGTCGTCGAGCCGAATCTGTCGCTGCAGTGGTTCGTGCGGGCCAAACCGCTGGCCGAAAAGGCGATGGCCGCCGTCCGCGACGGGCGGACCCGGATCGTCCCTGAAATCTGGACCCAGACCTACTTCGATTGGCTGGAAAACATCCGTGACTGGTGCATCTCGCGCCAGATCTGGTGGGGGCACCAAATCCCGGCTTGGACCTGCCGGGACTGCGAAGGGGTGGTGGTGGCCATGACGGCGCCGCAGCAATGCCCCGCCTGTGGCAGCCCCGCGCTGGACCAGGAAACCGACGTGCTCGACACCTGGTTCAGCTCCGCCCTCTGGCCGTTCTCCACCATGGGCTGGCCGGAGCAGACCCCCCTGCTGAAGACCTTTTACCCCACCGCGGTGCTGGTCACCGGCTTTGACATCCTTTTTTTCTGGGTCGCCCGGATGATGATGATGGGGCTGCAGTTCATGGAGGATGTGCCCTTCCGGGATGTCTACGTGCATGCCCTCGTGCGCGACGAAGAGGGCAAGAAGATGAGCAAATCCAAGGGAAACGTGATCGATCCCCTGACGGTCATCGAGCAGTACGGCACCGATGCCTTCCGCTTCACCCTGGCCGCCTTCGCCGCCCAGGGGCGCGACGTCAAGATGTCCGAAAAGCGGGTCGCGGGCTACCGCAACTTCGTCAACAAGCTCTGGAATGCGACCCGCTTTGCGCTGATGCACTTGGACCGGGGCTTTCCGGAAATCACGGCGGCCAACCGCTCCCTGCCGGACCGCTGGATTCTCTCGCGCCTCAGCCGGGTGCGCACCGGCGTGCGCGAAGCCCTGGACGGGTACCATTTCAACGATGCCGCCAGCGCCCTCTACCAGTTCGTCTGGCACGAGTTCTGTGACTGGTATCTGGAGGCCGTCAAACCGATTCTATACGGTCACGAGGGTGAGGAGCGCCAAGCGGCGACCCTCAGCGTGCTCTGGAACGTCATGCGCGAAACCCTGCTGCTGCTCCACCCGTTCGTGCCCTTCGTGACCGAGGAGATCTGGCACCGTCTGCCGGGGACCGAAGGCTCGATCATGCAGGCCTCCCTGGAGGACGGCGCTGCGGGTCAGCGCCTTTTGCCGGACCCGGAAGCCGAGGCCCGGATGGAGCGCGTGGTCGGGGTGATCACCGCCATCCGCACCATCCGCGGGGAGATGAACATCCAGCCGGGGATGGCGCTGGCGGCGGCGGTGCAGTCCGAATCGGCCGATGTGCGCGCGACCCTGAAGGCCCACCAGGGCCTCGTCGCCACGCTGGCGCGCCTTAAGACTCTCGAGGTCAGCCAGCCGGGTGAACGGCCCAAAACCGCGGCGACGGCCATCGTCCCGGACGCAACCGTTTTTGTCTCGCTGGAGGGGATCATCGATTTCGCCGCCGAGAAGGCGCGCCTGGAAAAAGAGATTCAGAAGGTCATCAAGGAGTTGAACGCCGTATCCCGCAAGCTCACCAATGAGGATTTCCTGAGCAAGGCGCCGGCGGATGTGGTCGAAAAGGTCCGGGGCCAGCATGCCGAACTGGTGGAAAAGGAGGGCAAGCTGCAGGCCAATCTCGAAAGGGTCGCCGCCCTGGCGCCCTAAGGGCCTCGGCAAGAAATAATTCCACATCTGGCTTGTCTTTTGGCCGGTCACCGGCGTTACATCCGCCGGCCCATATCCCGGTATGTGCCGGCGAATGTGCCTGGGTGACGAACAAAAATCCGACGCCATGTTGTGGAAATATTTATTGCCGCGACCTTAAGGGACGGCCGCGGGCCAGGGCCTAGCGGTGCTGGCCCGTCTTTGCGAACCCCGCGGGGGCTGCCGCGGCGCCAACCGGGGAGGGGAACACACAGGGGGCGCAGCCGATGATCCCGATCCATGAC
>JASFIY010000375.1:0-3745 GCA_050122415.1 Desulfobacteraceae bacterium | reverse complement strand
GGAGGATGCCCGCGTGCCGCAAAACACACCCCAAGCCCCACCGCAAGCGCTGCCCGTGCCGCTGATCCTGGCCCCGGCCGGGGGCCGGGACGCTTTTCTGGCGGCCCTTGCGGCCGGAGCGGATGCGGTCTATTGCGGCCTGAAAGCCTTCTCCGCCCGGATGGCGGCCCAGAACTTCAGCGTCGCGGAATTGGCCGCCCTGACCCGTCTGGCGCATGCGCGCGGGGTCCGGGTGCATGTGGCCCTGAACACCCTGCTCAAGCCGGGGGACCTGGACCACGCCGGCAGCCTGCTGGTGCAGCTGGAAAGGCAAGTCCGACCCGACGCCCTGATCTTTCAGGACCCCGCCCTACCGGCCCTGGCGCGCCAGGCCGGGCTGCACGCCGAGCTGCACCTCTCCACCCTGGCCAACCTGAGCTTTCCCCTCGGCCTGGAAGACGCCCACCGCCGGCTGGGGGTCTCGACGGTGGTCCTGCCGCGCGAGCTCAGCGTCGACGAGATCAAGGCCATGGCCCGGGCCTGCCCGCCGGGGCTGGCGCTGGAGGTCTTCGTCCACGGGGCCCTCTGCTACGCCGTCTCGGGGCGCTGCTACTGGAGCAGCTGGCTCGGCGGCAAAAGCGGCCTGCGCGGGCGCTGCGTTCAACCTTGCCGGCGCTACTATGCCCAAGGCGGAACGAAGCGCAAATTTTTCTCCTGCCAGGACCTCAGCCTGGATGTGCTCGTCAAAGTTTTGGCGGGTATCCCGGCCGTGCGTGTCTGGAAGATCGAGGGGCGTAAGAAAGGCCCCCACTACGTCTACTACACCACCCGGGCCTACCGTCTGCTGCGGGACCATGGGCGCGACCCGCAGAGCAAGCGAACCGCCCTGTCCCTGCTGGAGCGCTCCCTGGGCCGCCGGGGGACCCACTACCACTTTCTGCCCAAGCGCCCCCAGAGTCCGATCCCGGCCAACGGCCGAACCGGCTCGGGACTTTTCGTGGGCAAGACCCGTGGGGAGCAGCGCGCCGTCTCGCTGGTGCCCCGTGAGGCGCTGCTGCCGGGCGACGTGCTGCGCCTGGGCTTCGAGGACGAAACCGTCCACGGCATCCAGCGGGTCGGCAAATTCGTCCCCAAGGGCGGGCGCCTGATCCTCAAGAGCGGCAAGCCCGACGGCGCCGGCAAGGGGCTGCCGGTATTCCTGATCGATCGCCGCGAAAAGGCCCTGGCCGATATGCTCGCCGAATTGGAGGGGGCTCTCGCCGCGCCCCGGGCGGCGGCCGTGACCGCCTTTCAAACCCGTCTGCCGACCGCCCCGCGCGGCAAAACGGATCCCATGGAGATGCTGGTGCATCGCCTGCCGGTGCGGCCCCGCAGACAGGAAGCGACCGGCTGCTGGGTTTCGGCCGGCGCCCTGCAGGCCACCTCGCCCGCCGCGGCCAAGCGCCTGTGGTGGTGGCTGCCGCCGGTGCTCTGGCCGGACAGCGAAAAGGTCCTCGGCCGGCAGGTGGCCGAACTGCTGGGCTGGGGGGCCGGGCGCTTCGTGCTCAACGCGCCGTGGCAGCGCGCTTTTTTTCCCCAAGGGGAGCGCCTGCAGCTGTGGGCCGGCCCGTTTTGCAACATCGCCAACCCGCTGGCGCTGCAAATGCTGGCCGAGGCCGGCTTCAGCGGGGCGGTGGCCAGCCCCGAACTCTCCGGCCGGGATTTTCTGGCGCTGCCGCCGCTGAGCCCCCTGCCGCTGGGAATCGTGCTGGCGGGCCACTGGCCGCTTTGCATCTCGCGGGTGGCGGACGCTGGCCTCGCGCTGGAGCGGCCCTTTGAAAGCCCCAAGGGCGAGCAGGCCTGGGTCAAGCGCCACGAGGGGCAATACTGGGTTTATCCGGGGTGGCGGCTGGATCTGACCCCCAAAAAAGACGCCCTGCGCCGGGCGGGCTACGGCCTGTTGATCCATTTAAACGAACCCGTCCCCCGAGCGGTAGTCCTCAAGCAGCGTCCCGGCGTGTGGAACTGGGACCTGGGGCTCCAGTAACCCGGAGGTCGCAGAGGCCGCCAAAAGGGCCCGGCACGAGGAGTTTCGGGATGACATCCGCCGCCGCCGCACCACCGCCGTCAAACTTTCAATCCGTGGCGCTGATATCCGCCCCCTGGCCTTTTTTCAGCCGCCCATCGATCCAGCTGGGCGCCCTCAAAGCCTACCTGAAACAGGCGCTGCCGGATCTCACAATCGAGGCCCACCATTTTTACCTCAAGCTGGCGGCCGAGATCGGCTACGACACCTATCAAAGCATCTCCGAGCGCAGCTGGCTGGCCGAGAGCATCTACGCGGCCCTGCTCTATCCCCAACGACAAGCGGCAGCCGGCAAGCTTTTCCAAAGCGAGGCGCGCAAGGCGGCCCGGCTGCACAGGGTGAATTTCGGGCTCCTCTGCGAAAAGGTTAAAAAGGTCACGGATGGCTGGATCGCCGCCGTCGACTGGCAAAATACGGGGTTGGCCGGTTTTTCCCTCTGTCTCTGTCAACTGACCGCCAGCCTTTACTGTATCCGCCGGATCAAAGCCCTGGCCCCGGCACTGCCCGTGGTGGCCGGCGGCTCGATGTTTGCGGGCCGTGCGCTCGCGCAGCTGATGGCCGCCTTTCCCGAGATCGACTTCATGGTCAACGGCGAGGGCGAGCGCCCGTTGACCCACCTGGTCCGGCAGCTCAAATCGTCCGGCGACCCCCGGGCGGTCCCCAGCCTGCCGGGCCTCGTGCGGCGCGCCGACCTGGCAGAGGACCGGGAGCCGCGGCAGGACCAGCTGCCGTCCCTGGCCGCATTGCCGCCGCCGGATTACGACGACTACTTCCGTCTGCTGGGGGAGCTCGGCCCCGAAAAGACCTTTTTCCCGACCCTACCGGCTGAAATCTCACGGGGCTGCTACTGGCGCCGTACCCGCCGCGACGGGGTGCCCGCGGGCTGCGCCTTCTGCAACCTCAACCGCCAGTGGCAGGGCTACCGCTTCAAAGCCCCGCAGCAGGTGGCCAGCGAGATCGACGGCCTCACCCGGCGTCACCGGCTGCTTTCGGTTGCTTTGATGGACAACCTCCTGCCGGCCCGCCAGTCGTCGGAGATCTTCAGCCGCCTGCAGGCCCTGAAGAAGGATCTCAGCCTTTTTGGCGAGATCCGGGCCGGCACCCCGCTGGCCACCCTGCGGGTCATGCGGGCGGCCGGGGTCGAGGAGGTTCAAATCGGCATCGAAGCCCTCAGCACCCGGCTGCTGCGCAAACTCAACAAGGGCACGACGGCCATCCAGAACCTGGAGATCATGAAGCACTGCGAAGCGCTGGGCATCGAAAACCACGCCAACCTGATCTGCGGTTTCCCTGGCAGCGACGACCAGGATGTGGCCGAAACTTTGGCGACCCTGGACTTCGCCCTGCCCTTTCGCCCCCCCAAGACCGTCTATTTCTGGCTGGGAACGGACAGCCCGGTGTGGCAGCACCCCGAGCGATTCGGCATCCGGGGGGTGGCCAACCACCCGCGCTACAGGGCCCTTTTCCCGCCCGAGATCCTGCACCGGATCACTTTGACCAGCCAAGGCTACCGCGGGGATCAGGGCCGTCAGCGGACCCGCTGGCGGCCGGTTGAGGAGAAGGTCCGGGACTGGACGGCGGCCTATGCCGCACTGCACCGCGCACCGGCCAGCCCGCCGATCCTCGCCTACCGGGACGGCGGGGATTTCCTGATCATCCGCCAGCGCCGCCCAGGGGCCCACAGCCAGACCCATCGGCTGA
>JASFIY010000374.1:0-3745 GCA_050122415.1 Desulfobacteraceae bacterium | reverse complement strand
ACCGTTTTGAAAACATTCACGCCGACACCGTCGACACCCCGGCCGGACCGGTGCTGACCTTCACCCTGACCCCTTTCCGGCGCATCAAGGTTATCCAAATTCTAAACGCCGCGCCCCTGTTTGCGCACGACATCCGCAACCGCCTGAGCATCCGCGCCGGCGGCCCATTTCCCGAGGGCAGCCTGGCGACCCAGACGGCAACGCTCGAGGCGCTTTACCGTAAAGAGGGGTTTGTGGCGCCGCGGGTGGAGGCGGAAGCCCGCCTGGACCCGACTGACGGCCTATACGAGATCCGCTTTGTGATCCACAGAGGGGCCTGGCAGCGTTTGGGGGACCTTTCCTTCGAGGGCAACCGCGCCTTTTCCGCAGACCGGTTGAAACTCAGCATGCGCGTTTGGCGGGCCAGCCTGCTGTTGGGCAGTGCGGCGCGTTTGATTGAAAAAGACCTGACCACCGACGTTCAGCGACTGACCGCCCGCTACCGCGCCCGCGGCTTCGCCGACTGCCGGATCACCCCGCTGCTCACCCGGGACGCAGCCGGGGGCGTGGTGAATGTCCTCCTGAAGGTTGACGAGGGACCCCGCTACCGGGTGGAATTCGACGGCAACCAGGCCTTCGGGGATCGGAAACTAAGAAAAGACCTGGTCCTCTTTGAGGAGGGAAACCCCAACAATCGCGGGGTCCGCAAATCCGTCCGTAACATCCGGCAGCGCTACCACCGGGCCGGGTACGGCGATGTGCAGGTCAAAACCCGACAAACCCCGGGCGACGAAGCGGGGCGGCCGACCCTCCAAGTGGTCTTTCAAATCCTCGAGGGCCCCCGCACGCTGGTGAGCGAGATCACCCTAAACGGCAACCGAGCCCTAACGGAAGACGCGATTCGTCGGCAGATGGACTCCCGGCCTAATAGGCCGTTCGTGCCCGCCACCCTGGAAGCCGACATCGCCGCGCTGACGGAGCGCTTTCGGCGTCTGGGCTTTGGCGAGGTCGCCGTTTCATACCAGCTGGACTTCAGTTCCGACCGCCGTTCGGTGGCCATCACCCTGGAGGTCGTCGAAGGGCCGCAGCAGCGGGTGAGCCGAGTCGAAATCACGGGGATCGATTCCCCGTCGGTTGCCCAGGCGCGCGATGCAATCGCCCTGCAGCCGGGGGAGCCGTTTCGCCGCTACATGCTTCAAAGCGACGAGAATACGTTGGCGGCCCTGATTTCGGAAAAAGGCTTTCCCCACGTAACGGTGGTCGGCAGCGCTATTCCGGACCCCGACCCCACCGATCTCAAGCTGCGCTACGCCGTCGACCCGGGACCGGCCGTCGTCAATGGCCAGATCCACTACGCCGGCAATCTGCGGACCCGCACCAAGCTTCTCGACCGTGAGGCGGGGCTGCAGCCCGGTGCACCGTTTTCTCTGAAACAGGCCACCGCGGCCCAGCGCAGCCTGAGAAACCTGGATGTCTTCAACTCGGTCCAGTTCACCACCGTGGGGCTTCGCGAAAGATGGGAACAGGTCGAATTTTTTGCGGACCTGGAAGAAAAAAGGCCCTATTTTTTCGAATTGCGGGGGGGCTACCAAAGCGACTTCGGCTTGTTCGCCGACGCCCGGGTGGGAGACCAAAACCTTTTCGGCATGAACCGCCGGCTCACCCTGGGCGGCCAGGTCAATCAGACCGGCTACCGGGCCGAGTTGGAACTTCAAGACCCCAACCTCTGGGGCACCGGCACGGCCGCCGCGCTGGGCCTTTACACCGAGCGCATCGAGGAGTTCAATCAAAACTTCGAGACCCGGGCCTACGGGGCGGTTTTGGGCTTGAACCGCAAATGGTTCGAAAACTGGCGCGCCGGGGTCGGCACCCGGTTCGAGCGCCGGGAACAAATCGCCACCGGGAAGGGTGAAATTACCGACACCTCTGTGATACTGGGCCGCCGCACCCTGATCGTCACCACCCCTTCGCTGCAGTATGACAGCCGGGATTCCTTCATTCGCCCCCGCAAGGGGCTTTTCGCGAACCTCGCGGTGGACATTTCCAAAGGGGTTGAAGAGCCCGAAGACGACTTTCTCAAGTACCGCTTCGAAGGCCGCGGTTTCTGGAGCCCGCTGACCCGCCTGACCCTGGCCGGCACAACCCGCCTGGGCTACATTGCCCCTTATGGGGACAGCCGCGACGTGCCCGAGGACCAGCTCTTTTTCCTCGGCGGCATCGGCGACGTGCGCGGCTTTGAGGAGAACCTGCTGCTCTTCGACGCCAACGGCGATGCCGTGGGGGGGCGCGAAGCGCTTTCCGGCAGCCTTGAGGCGCGCATCGACCTGGGCCTGAACTTTGAATTGACCCTTTTCTATGACATCGGCCGGCTGAGCGACAGCGAGGGTGCCGTGGGCGAAGACGGCTGGCGCGACAGTGTCGGCGCGGGGGTGCGCTACCTCACCCCCATCGGCCCGATCGGCTTCCTGTATGGCCACAAGCTCGATCAACGCCCTGGGGAAAGCTCCGGTCAGTTTCATTTTTCAATCGGCTACTCGTTCTGACAAACGTCTCGCAGGGATGCCGGCAGCCGTCACGGGCGGCCCCAAGGCCCCCGCTGCAAAGGCTTTTGGTCGCTCGCGGGCGACGATTGCGCGGCTGCCCTCGGTTTTGGCCTCCCACCGCCGAAGAGAGGGCGACCGTCGTCAGAATCCTTGAAAAACAAACCCGTCCGTGTCAGAATCTCCATCAGGCTTGGGATGCCGCACCCGCCGGAGACGCCGAAGACACGCTGGCCTGGCGGTAAGCCGCACCTGCTTTAAGTGTGAAGGGCGAGGGGGGAAAGATGGCGCCCTACCGGATCATACTAGCCGATGACCACGCCATGCTGCGGGAGGGCATCGCCAGGCTCATCAACTCGGCCAAAGGCCTGCAGGTCGTCGGAGAGGCCTCCGATGGTCTGATGCTGCTGAAGCTGATGCACCGCACGACGCCCGATATGGTCATCCTGGACGTGTCCATGCCCGGTTTGCGGGGCATCGAGGCGGCCCAGGAAATCCGCAAAAGCCATCCGGGGGTTGCCATCCTGTTTCTGAGCATGCACAAAAAGAAGGAATACCTGCACCTGGCGTTGGCCACGGGTGCCAAGGGCTATATCCTCAAGGAGGATTCCGGCAGCGAGCTGATTCAGGCCATCGCCGAAATCCGCAGGGGTAAAACCTACCTGTCGCCGCTTTTCATGAAGGACGTCCCCGCGGATTTCATCCCCATCCAAGGCAGCGCCCCCCGATTCCCCCAAGAGCCGCTGACGGCCCGCGAAAAGCAAGTCCTGCAGCTGATCGCCGAGGGCAAAACCAGCAAGGAAATCGGCGCGCTTCTTTTCATCAGCATCCACACCGTCCACAGCCATCGGAAAAACATCAAAAGCAAATTGGATCTAAGAAAAAATGCCGACCTGGTCCGATACGCCATGGAAAAAGGGTACGCCGATGAATGAGCGGGGCCACGCCGTCAAACAATGACAGACCACTGCGGCCGGTTGGCTGCGGGAGACCAGGGCGCCTCTTTTCAGGCCGGATTGCGCTGCTTCTGGGTGCGATCGAAAAACTGTTTGAGCGTTTTCTGGGCGCGCCCGTAAACCGTGGTGGCCGGGTAGTTGCCAAAGCGATTGGGTTCCCCTGCGGGCATGCCGGTTAAAATCGCAATCCCCTCGGCGGCGGTCTGGATCGGGTAGATGTGGAAGCGCCCCGCGCGCACGGCCTCCACCACGGCGCGCTTGAGCATCAGG
>JASFIY010000373.1:0-3750 GCA_050122415.1 Desulfobacteraceae bacterium | reverse complement strand
GCACCGCAACGCAGAAATTGGCCTTTTTCCGGAACCGTCAAATTTGGCTTGTTTCCCGGACCCTCCTGGGGTATGGAAGCCGCCGTGCAATAAACTCCCTGGCCGCCCCAATGGCGGTTCGCCGGAATCCCCGCCGTGCCACTTGATCTTTTGAAGAAGCGCCGGCCCCGCGCCAAAGTATTCCAGGCCGGCCTGCGCGCCGCCTGGCCCATTTCTCTGGGGTATATCCCCATCGGTCTGGCGTTTGGCGTGCTGGCGCAAAAGGCCGGTCTTTCACCGGCCGCGGTGGCCCTGATGTCGGTCTTGGTGTTTGCCGGCAGCTCCCAGTTCATCGCCGTTTCCATGTTGGCCCACGGGGCGGCGCCGGCGGCGATCATCATGACCACCTTTGTGGTCAATCTGCGCCACCTGCTGATGAGTTCCTCCCTCTCGGTTTTTCTCGCCAGCGCCTCCCGCAAAAAGCTCCTCCTGTTCGCCTACGGGGTTACCGACGAAAGCTTTGCCGTCAACCATGCCCGGTTCAGCCGCGGGGACTGGGGGCTGGGGCGCGCCCTGGTGCTCAATTACTTCGCCAATCTGACCTGGGTGATCAGCACGGTTGCCGGCGCGATCTGCGGCCAATTCATTCCGGCCGGCTTTCTGGGGATGGATTACGCCTTGATCGCGATGTTCATCTGCCTGCTGGTTTTTCAACTCAAAGGCCGCCTCTACGTCCTTACGGCGGTCTTTGCCGGGGGGCTTGCGGTTGTGCTGGCCTTGCTGATGCCGGGCAACGCCTACATCGTGCTGGCCTCGATTGGCGCGGCCACCTTGGGCGTCATTTGCAAACGGCGGTTTTCGTTGTGATGGAGACCTCTTTTGTAATCCTCGTCGTCGGGATGGGGCTGGTCACGTTCATTCCCCGCTGGCTGCCGCTGGCCTTTCTCGCCCGCCGCAAACTGCCCCCCTGGTTTGTCGAATGGCTGGACCTCATTCCGGCCGCCATTCTCAGCGCCCTGTTGGCCCCCGCCCTGCTGACCGCCGGCACCCCGCGCAGCCTCGATCTTCTCAGAAGCGAATTTTGGGTGGCCGTACCCACCCTGTGGGTCGCCCTGAAAACCAAATCCCTCGGGGCAAGCGTCCTGGCTGGGATGCTGCTTTTCTGGATCGCCGGGATGCTGGTTCCGTGACGGCCGGTGGCCGCCAGCCGTTACCCGCCGCGGACGGTTGGCGCGGCGTCCTGGACGCCGGCCGGCGCTGCCGGATGCTAAAGTTTCGGGCCCTTTTCGACGATACCCATAGATGTCTTGCGTCCCGGCGAACAGCGGCGTGAATCGAATGGGCGGCGGAACCTGAAAATTGGGGTGGGGCGGACGGATGATGATCGAGAAATGGGTTACCGAGCTGTCGTTGAAAAACAGGACCCTCTACTATCGATTGAACATCATTTTCGCCCTCTTTTTCATCTTTCCGATTTTCGGCTTCATCCTCTTCGGCTGGAAATATCATCTGCTCACCGACCGCTTGGTGCCGCTCTTTTTTCTCGGATTGATGGCGTTTTCCTTCGTCGGCTTTACCCTCCTGAGAAGGCTGTTCGACCAGATCAGCCAGATTTCGGACCATTTCTCCGCAAAAATCAGCCGGAATTTTCCCGCCGTCCAGTTCCAGCAGGACACCGACGAGCTGCACGCCATCATGAAATCCTTCAACGCCATCGAGGCACAGCTGTGCAAAGCCTCTGGCCAACTCGACAAGCGCTCGGCTGACATTTCGATTCTGCGCGAATTGTCGGAACTCTGCCACGCGACCTTCGACCCCGAAGAGATCCTCTATGTGACCCTGGAGCGCTCGCTGCTTCTCGCCCGCGCGGATGTCGGGTCGATTCTGATCCTGGACCGCCCCGAGCGCCGGAACTTCACGGTCAAAGCCTCCATCGGGCTGGAGGAGTTCATCAAGGTCGAGGACAAGATCGATTTCGAAACCAGCGTCGCCAAGTATGCGGTGATCAACAAGGCGCCGCTGGTCGTGGAGGACATCGAAAAGGATCGGCGCTTCGGCCGGGTCAACCGCGCCCACTACGGGACCAAATCCTTTGTCTGCATGCCCATCAAAACCAGCAAGGACATCGTCGGGGTGCTCACGATTTCCCGTCGGGCCAAAGACGGTCAATTCACGGCCGAGGACGTCGAGGCCCTGATTCCTCTGCTCAGCAATGCCGCCTTCACCTATGAGAACCTGTGGCTGCTGGCGAAAAACGATCGCCAGGGGCGTCTCTTGGATTCGGTCAACTCCGCCCTCAAGGTCATCAACTCCAGCTTCAGAGGCTCGGAACTGCTGCATGCGGTTTTGAACGAGTTCCACACCGTGGTGGCCTACGACATGGCCGTGGTGCTTTTGAAGGATGCCAAGCAGCCCGGTTTCGTGCGGGTTTTCGATTGCCTGGCCTTCGGTGCGGCCGCGACCCTGATCAAAAATACCCCATATGCGGCCGAAGGGTCCATGGTGGACAGGGTTATCAAGCACGAGAACGTCGGGCGCATGGAGGCCGCCGATCCCCTCTCCAGCCCGATCGACGGGGAACTTTTCGGGGCCAAAGGCAAGGGCGCCTGCCTGCTGACACCCCTTCGGCTCAGCGGGGCGGTGGCCGGCGTGCTGGCCCTGTGGGCCGAAGATCCGCAGGTTTTCGAAGACGCCGTCCCGATCCTCGACCCCCTGGCCAAGTCAGTCGCGCTGGCGATCGAGAAAACCACGCTCTCGGAGGCCGTCACCCGGCGTGACCGGGAATTGGAGTCCATCCGGCAGTTGGGCAGTTCGCTGGCATCCTCGACCTTCGATATCAACCAGGTGCTCAAGTACACCATGGACATGATCGCCGTCATCATGGACGCCGAAGCGGGCTCGATGTTTCTGGCCCAAAGCGACGACAGCCTGTCCTTTGCGGCGGCCTTCAACGCCGACGTCGAGGCCCTCAAAAACATCCGGCTCAAGCTGGGGCAGGGGATCGCCGGCTACGTCGCCGCGCGCGGCGAGGCCATCATGGTCAACAATGCCCAGGCCTCCCAGCATTTCTTCCCCGAAATAGACCGTTTGACCGGTTTCAGCACCCGCTCGGCGCTCTGCGTGCCGATGATTTCCCAGGGCAAGGTCCTGGGTGTGCTGGAGGTTCTCAACAAGAAAAGCGGCGACTTCGATGCCAATGACCAAGACCTGCTGCAGTCGGTGGCCTCTTCGGTCAGCATCGCCATCGAAAACGCCCGGCTTTACCGCGAAACGGTCTCCATGGCGGAGCACGAGCGGGGCATTCGCAACATGTTCCAGAAGTTCGTGCCCAAGGAGATCGTGGACCAGATCATCCACGGATCGGAAACCGGCAAGACCGAAATCGAGGAGTTCCGCACCCTGACCCTGCTCAACATCGACCTGCGCGGGTTTTCGCGGTTGACCCGCAAAATCGGCCCCCAGAAAACCGTTTCGCTGCTCAACGGTTTTTTTTCCATCATGGGTGCGATCGTCTTCAAACACAACGGGATCGTCGATAAGTACCTCGGCGACGGGTTTCTGGCCATTTTCGGCGCACCGCTTGCCAGCACCATGGCCGCCGACAACGCCGTGGCGGCGGCGCTGGAGATGAAAGAGGCGGTCCAACGCCTCAATCAGCATTTTGTCAAGGAACTCGTGGCCAAGGTGGACATCGGGGTCAGTCTGCACACCGGGGAGGTGGTGGTGGGCAACATCGGGTTTGACATGAAAATGGATTACACCGTCATCGGC
>JASFIY010000372.1:0-3750 GCA_050122415.1 Desulfobacteraceae bacterium | reverse complement strand
CAGGTGGGTCATCGCGCCGCGGCCGTTGGTGGCCAGGAAAAGGGGCTGGCGCCGGCGGATCTCGGTGTGGCTGAAAACCCGCGTGACGGCGGCGTCGCGGGCCGCGGCCAGCTGCAGCAGCGGGCCCTGGTCGTGGGTGCTGCGGCCGGGGCTGAAGACCGTCAGCTTGAGCTTTTGGCGCTGGTGGCGCCGGGGTGTGGGCAGCGGCGCAAAGAGGGCGAAGTGGGTGCCGTCCGGCTGGGCGAGGCTTTTTTCGGCGGCCAGCGTCCGGCCTGCCTGAATGATGCGGGCATGAAAGGCAAGCGGCGCGTTGACCAGGAGCAAATGGCCGGGGGGCAGCATGACGGTGCGGCGGCAATCGGTCGGCCATTCCCAGCGGGTGATCCGGGGCGGAGCGCCGGCGGGGCCGACCTCGCCGCAGAACGCGGCCGGGTCGGCGGCCAGGCGGGCCGCGCCGGCGTCGGGGTCGAAGTCGCCGAGATCAGTCGCCGCGCTTAAAATCTGGCGCACCTCCAGGGCCTTGGCCCGCAGGCACTGGTGCACGATGCGCGCCGGCGGTCCGGGAGGATGCGCGCCGCCCTCCAGGAGCGCCAGGTCCGAGGGCTCGGGGCTCAGGCACATCACCTGGCCGGCGGCCAGGGGCAGCAGCAGACGCGTGCCGGCCTCCTGCGGCACCACCCGCCGGCCGCTGAGCAGGTCCACCCACTCGGTGGCCGCGATCCCCGCCTGGCGCGGGTTCCAGCCGGCGGTGACCGGCTGCCGCTCATCGAGGTTGGCCGCCACCAGCAGGCTGCGGCCGCTGGGTCGGTGGCGGCGGCGCATGACGATGAACTCGCCGTCCCCCTGCTGCATCATCTTGAGATCCGCTTCGGCGTGAAATGCCGGGTGGGTTTTCAGCAGGTCGCTGAGGCGCCGGATCCGGGCCACCTGGTTGGGTTCGGCGCCCCAGTTGAGGCTGGGCGCCTCGTGGACGATGATCTTCTCGGCGGCGTACCACTCGACGCCGTTGGCGAAGCCGAAGGCGCCGTGGTCGGCCAGCAGGGCGCACAGCGCGGTGCGCATCCGGGCGTAGGCCGGCGAGCGGGCGGCCAGGCGGTTGTTGTCGTGGGTTTCGGCAAAATGGACCATCAGGCCGTCGCTGCGGCTGATCTCCAGCGGCTCGGGCAGGTAGTATTCGATCTGCCCGCGGCTGTAGTTCTGAAACAGCTCGGAGTAGGCGGCGTCGAAGTTGGCGCGGCTGAGGATCTCGCGGGTGACCGACATTTTGCCCCCCAGGCCCTCCAGCAGAAAGACGGTGTCGGGGAACTGGCTGCGCACGCTGGCCACGATGTATTGCCAGGCCGCCACCGGGATCATGTACCCGGCGTCGCAGCGAAACCCGTCCACGCCCCGCCGGCACCACCGCAGAAAGACGTCGGCCATATAGCGCCAGAGGTCCTTGTGGCTGAAGTCCAGGCGGGTCAGGTCCTCCCAGCGCACCCCCCAGGCCCCGGGCACCTCGATGCGGCCCTCCGGGTCGCGGGCCAGCCACTCGGGGTGGGTTTCGTGCAGGCTGGCGGCCCAGCCGGTGTGGTTGATGGCGACGTCCAGGTAGATCCGGGCGTTGCGTTCGTGGACGGCATCCACCAGTTCGATGAACTGCTCCAGGGGGGTGGCCTTGGGGTCGAATTCGGCCAGCGCCGGATCGACCTCGGTGAAGCTCAGGGCGGCGTATGGGCTGCCGAAGCGGCCCATGCGGCCGTAGGTCGTGGGGGTGGGGTGGATGGGCAAAAGCTGTAGAATGCGGCACCCCAATTCGCCCACGATGAAGTCCAGCTCGCGGATCAGGTCGCGAAAGGTCCCCGAGGGCGGAATGACCGTGTAGCGGTCCCGGTCCAGGGAAGTGATGCACGCGCGGCGGGCCGCGTCCGGCTGGAAGCGGCCGCTTTTGTTGGGGCCGAACTGGCGCACGAAGGCGTTGTAAACGATGTTGGCGGCGCAGGATTCGGCCGGGGCGACGTTGATTACGGTGTTGTCACCGGCGGGCCAGAGCGGCTCGCTGACGCCGGTGCCCAGGAAAAAACACTTGGCCTGAAAATGGCCCACCTCGCAGAGCGGCAGGGTCACCCGGAATCGGCCCGGGGCCACCGGCTGCAGGGGGATGTCGAACCAGTCGCGCGCCAGCGGCGGCAGATCGCGGGTGACCGCGTGGATGATCTGGCGGCGGGCGGTGTCGGCATGCCCGATATTGGTCCGCACCCAGGCGCTGCCCGCGGCGTCGGCGGGGGCGCTGAGTTCGAAGCTCAGGGTGTCGCCCCGAAAGTGGAGCAGGTGCCGGCCGGGGGCCGGCACCTGCCCGATCTGGTCGGAGATGTTCATGAATGCCTCACCTGCGCAGCTGCGGGTTAAAAAGGAGCGCCTGCGGCCAATGGTGTCGTGGGCTCTATCCCTTCCAGAGCTCCACGTCGATCAGACCCAGCCGCGCGGCCTGACGCACCAGATCGATGGTGGTGCGCAGATCGAGTTTTTTCATGATATTGGCGCGGTGATTTTCCACAGTTTTGGGGCTGATGAAAAGGCGCCGGGCGATTTCGCGGGTGGTGAAGCCTTCGGCCAGCAGGCGCATGACCTCCTGCTCGCGGGGAGTCAGCCGGGGATTGGGTGAGGCCGCCGGGGCGGGTGATTGGACCGAAATCTGGAGCAGATTTTCGACCACCTGGGAGGACAGGCTGCTGTCCAGAAAAAGTTCGCCGCGGGCCACCGCCGCCAGGCCCTTCAAAAGCCCGTCCGAGGCCGATTCCTTGACCAAATACCCCCGCGCGCCGGCCTGGAAAGCGGTGGCGATGTAAGTGATCTTGCTGTGCATGCTGATGATCAAGACCCGGCTTTCGGGCAGCAGCTTGGCCAGATCGCGGGTCAGTTCAATCCCGTTTTTATCCGGCAGCGAGACATCGACGATGATCACATCGGGTTTCAATTCGACCGCCAGGTGAATGCCGGCGCGCGCCGTGTCGGCTTCGCCGACCGTGCGATAGCGCGGCTCGCGGCCGATGATGGCCTTGAGCCCCTCGCGAAAAAGCGGGTGGTCGTCGATGATCAGGATGGTGGTTTTGGGATCCACGCTGCCCCTCCTATCTGGAGCCGGTTTGGCCGGTGGCTGATGGCGGACCCGTCAAAATGTCGTGATCACCGAGTTGCAGGTGTCCTCGAAGCAGGTCGGCGCCTGTTTGTCCGCCTCGGGGTCGTTCAGCCAGCGCTGCCCGTCGATCAGGTAGCGGAACTGGATCTCCCGCTCGGCGGGCAGATCCAGGGTCAGGGTGAAGTCGCCGTTTTTGAGCCGCTTGAAGGGCAGCGCCTCACGGTCCCAATGGTTCAGATCGCTGACCAGATGGACCGTCCGGGCGGCGGTCGCCGTTTCCGCCGGCAGGCGGAAGGTGACCTTGCAGATCGGCCTGGATTTGAGAAACTGTTTTTTGATGCTCACGAAGTCTCCTTTTCCCGTTGCTTCGGGATGAAAAGTTCACCCTGCCGGCAGCCTTGCTGTGGGAAAACGCTGGTCTCGGCCCGAAAACACCGGGCGCCTCCAGTGGGCCGCGTGCCGCCCGGGGTTTGGAACATAAGCCCGACCGGTCGTGGCGCGATGGCTTTGGCCGCGGTCTTATTTGACAGTTCCGCAAAAGGCCCATCTCCGCGTCGCGCTGCATCTCGAAATCGCTGCGGCGTAAACAAGTACGACTCACGCCGCTGAGATTTGGGCGCCGTAACGTGACC
>JASFIY010000371.1:0-3750 GCA_050122415.1 Desulfobacteraceae bacterium | reverse complement strand
AGGGAGGACCCCAGGTCGCCGGTCCGGCCGGTGAGGAAGGGCACCAGCAGCATCATGGGCACCACGATGAGGTCCTGGAAGATGAGAATGCCCAGACCGATGCGGCCGTGCGGGGTGCTCATCTCCGCCCGGTCGGAGAGGATCTTGAGCACGATCGCGGTGCTCGAGAGGGCCACCAAAAACCCCGCGAAGACCGCCTTGCCCATGGAAAAGCCCAGCAGCAGGGCCAGGGCGTCGAAGACGATGATGGTCAACAGCACCTGGGTCGTGCCGCCCAGGAAGACCGGTTTCTTCAGACGCAAAAGCTCCGTGAAGGACAGCTCCATGCCGATCACAAAGAGCAGCAGGATGACGCCGATCTCGGCCAGCATCTCGACTTCGTGGGCCGCGCCCACCAGCCTCAGGCCGTGGGGTCCGGCCACCACCCCGGTGATCAGAAAGCCGATGATGGCCGGGATGCGGAAGCGGTGGCAGACCAGAATGACGCCGATGGACAGGCCGAAGATGACCACGGCCTCTTTGAGGATCGGAATTTCCATAAAATTTTGATTTTTACAATATTTTTCGAAGTTTTAAAAAATTCAAAAACCAGACGGTTTCGAAAAAAGTTCACGCTACGGCGCGCAAATCTCAGCGGCGCGAGGCGTACTAACGCCGCAGCGACTTCGAAATGCAGCGCAACGCAGAGATTGGCCTTTTTGCGGAACCGTCAAAAGGCCACCAGGGCCCCGAAGGCCGCAAAACCGGCCCCGAAGGAGAGCAGCAGCCCCGGTTCGCCGGGTTGGGGGCGCCCCTGGTCGATGATCTTCTTCAAAACGAACATCACCGTCGGCGAGGACATGTTGCCGTACTCGCGAAACACCTCGTGGGAGAAGCGCAGGGCCTCATCGTCCAGGCCCAGCTTCTTGCCCACCTGCTTGAGCACCGCCGTCCCGCCGGCGTGTACCGCCCACCAGGCGACCTGCTTCGGCGAGAGGCCGTTGCGCGCCAGCAGCCGCTCGACCACGTGGGTGATGGTCATGGCACCCAGGACCGGCACCCGTGGGCTGAGCACGTTGCGCAGCCGCCCCTGCTGGCTGCGGTAGCGCAGCTGTTCGCGATGGGCGGGGAAGATGCCGGACTCGAAGTCCAGAATTTGCAGCAGCCCGCGGTCTGCAGGGCGCGCGCCGCCGTCATGGCCGCCGCCCACCAGCGCCGCCGAAGCCCCGTCGCCGAAAATGCAGTTGCTGACGATCAGATCGGGCTCGGCGCCGAGAAAAATCGTGGCCGAGCAGACTTCCACGGCAATGCTCAGGATGGGTTTGGCGGCGCCCCGGGCGACGAAGCCCGCCGCGCACTCCAGATTGGGCAGCGCGGCGCCGCAACCCATGCCCATCAGGTCCATGACTTTGACCCCGGGCTCCAGCCCGAGGTCCTCGGCGACGTAAGACGACAACCCGGGGCAGAGGTACCCGGTGCAGGTGTTGACCACCACCCCGCCGATATCGGCGGGGGCGCAGCCCGCTTGGGCCATGGCCGCGCGGGCGGCGACGGCGGCCATCGACCTCCCGAATTTCCCGAAACGCGCAATCAGCCGGTCCGGGTCGGCTTCCAGGGCCTCCTCCGGACGGTCCATGCCGATATAGCGCCCCCGAACGGGGCCGTCAAGCAGGATGCGCCGGAAGAGTTCACGCTCCTCGGGCGCCATGGCGAGATGCGCGTCAAAGAAAGCGAAAGCCTCCCGCTGGGTCACGTAAAGGGGCGGGGTGGCGGTCGCCAGCGCCTGGATGAGAATCCTCATGAGACTGCCCCGATGAAGCGGACCACCGCCCGAACGCGAAAAAGGGGCGCACGGCTCACGCTCACGGCGGCATCCTCCAGCCCCGCCAGCAAGTTCGCAAGCTCCGCCTCCCGAAACCCCTTGCGGATCGAAATCAGCGCGTCATGTCCGACCCGGGCGGGGAAAGCCGGCAGCAGCAGCCGGCAGGCGGCGTAGTGGGCCAAAGAGCGCCGCAGGTCGTTGATCAGGAGGCTGCGCCGCACGAAGGCGCGCAGCCGCTGGATGAGGGTGATGATCTCATGCTCCGCGAAATGGTGGAAAAACATCGAGCCCACGGCGCAGTCGTAAGGCGCCGGGGGCCGGTGGGAGTAGACATCGCCGCGGACCAGGGTGATGGGCAGACCGGGAGTCGCGCGCAGGTTGCGCCGCGCGATGGCCGCGGCGTGGGCATTATTTTCGATGCAGGTGAAGTGGACCGCAATCCCCCGGTCCCGCGCCCAAAGGCATGCGGCGATGGGGATGTCGCAGCCCCCCGTGCCCAGGTCCAGCACCCGCAGCCGCCCGCCGGGCGGCCTGCGCACCGCCTCTTGGGCGATGAAGCGCCGCACCAGGCGAGCGCCGCCGAACCAGCGGTTGACCAGCGCGATGAAGCGAAAGCTCTCTTCGGCCAGTTCGCGGTCAAAGCCCGCCCCGTCCATCCACTCGGCTTCAGCTGCGCGCGCTTTCAACACCCCACAAGCTCCCGTTTACCATCGCGGTTTCAATCCGGTCGAACTGCGCCAGGGCCCGCCGCCTGAAGTCCTCATCCACGACGACGGCCCGCTGCGCGATCTCCTCACAGTAGCGGCAGCGGCTGCATTCGCGTGCGGCGCAGTCGCGGTCCCTGAAGCCCGCGATAAAGTCCGCCGGGATTCGCGCCGCATCGATCCGAATCGGGCTTTGGCCCAGGGGGAAGAGCATCCCCTGGCGGCGCACCAGATGATGCAACTCCCGGATTCTGAAGGGATTGAGCTGCAGCGGCCGCAAAAAATGACGGACGGCCCACCAAACCCCCCGCCGCGGCGTCTCCTTGAACCCGTATGGCAGCAGGATCTCGGCCAGATTGCCCTGAAAGCTTCGCCGGCTGTAGGCCTTCACCCGCTTGAGGAGTTCCCCGGAGGGGATGTCGCGCTCCAGCAGCTTGAAGGTTCCAAAGCCCAGCGCCTCGTAGGCCGCGATATCCTCCGGCCGGATCCAGGCCGCCTTGATGAGCAGCGAGGGGTCTGCCAGCCTCAGGCGTGTGCAGCGCAGGAAACAGTAGTCGATAAAGAGCCGTCGCGAGCCGTCCGACCCGTGGGCGAAGCCGTTCTGATGGTAGGCCTGCAGCGGGCAGTTGGGCAGGCAGGGGTGGTTGGCGATCAGCTGCAGCTCACAGCCCACGGCCTCCCGAATGGCGGCCAGACGGCGAAAGTCGCGGTTGATGGAAAAACTCTCGAGGGTGATCGCGTCGGCCCCCAGATCCTCCCAAAACCGCGCCCGCCGGGGAGTGTCCACCTGGGCGTAGATCCCCACCTTGACGTAAAACTCCGGGAAGCGCGCCTTGATCGCCTCCAGCAAAAAGGGCGTGGAGACCGTCAGCCGCTTCACCCCCATCTGCCCGAGCCTTGCCAGCAGGCCCATCAATTTTTTCTGGAAACTTCGCCCCCACTCGCGATTGCCCAAGCACGCGGCGTTGAGCAGGTAGTTGAAGGCGATCCCGTTTTCGGCCAGCAGGGCGACGTAGCGCGCCAGATCCCGCGGCGAGAGCCCATTCCCCATGTAGCTCGGCCGGCCGCCGCCGGCGAAGTCGGCGGGGAGCTTGCCGTAGACTTCTTCCACCGGGTAGACCTTGAGCTTCGGGATCAAAGCGCTGTCATAGTTGGCCGCCAGGGATAGCTTCATCGGGACGGGCCTCCTGCAGGTCCTTGATTTGGCGCCGGGCCGCTCTGCCCCCCACGGACGCTGAACACCCA
>JASFIY010000370.1:0-3759 GCA_050122415.1 Desulfobacteraceae bacterium | reverse complement strand
CAGCGCCAGGACCATTAAAACTCCCCCGCCCAGGACGAAAAGCCCCACCCAGAAACGGTCCGGCAGCCCGTCCGCGCGGCCGGCGAGATCCGGCGGGCGGAACTGGTCATAGACCACCGCGCAGCAGTCCACCGGCTGGTGCACGTCAAGGCCCGCCAGGGCCTGGAAGGTGGCGCCGGCCGCCAGCAGGCACAGGGGCAGGGCCAGCAGCAAGAGCCGGGCGGCGGGCAGGGTCAGGGGCCGCATCGGGTGGCGGCGGTCGACGGCCGCCAACACCCGCCAGCCATAGAGCAGCGCCAGGGCCCCCAGCCGGAAGCCCAGCGCCCGGGGTCCCGCCCCGGCGGTGGCCTGGAGCACGCCGGTGCCGCACATGGCCCCGGGAACCAGTTCGGGCAGCACGTTGGTGATGCCGACCACCAGCAGCAGGCTGGCGGCGAGGAGGGTCCAGAAACCGCTGCGGGCGGCCAGCGCGGCGGTTTCCGTGCGTCGCTCCAGAGCGATCTGGGCGGCCGCCGCCGATTCCGGCGCCCAGTTGAGCAGCACCTGCAAGGCGGCCGCGGCGGCGAAGAGGAGCGCCAGCATGCCCAGCAGATCGAGCCCCAAAACCGCCAGCACCAGCGGGTGCCAGATCATTCGGCCGCCAATCGGCCCGCCGCCAGGCGCCAGTGCCGGTCGGCCACCCCGGCGGCGATCACCCGCGGGTCATGGGCGGCCACCACCACCGCGGCGTTGCGCCCCCGACAGGCCGCCAGGGCCTGCAGCACCCGGGCGGCGTTCTCCGGGTCCTGGTGGGCGGTGGGTTCGTCGGCGATCAGGAAATCCGGCCGCCCCACGAGGGCCCGGGCCAGGGCCACGCGCTGCCGCTCCCCGCCGGAGAGCCGGTCGGCCCACGCGCCGGCAAGATCCGCCAGCCCCAGTTCGGCCAGCACCTCGAGGCCCGCGGCACGCAGCGCGGTTAGGGACCGGCCGCGGGGCACCAGCGGCAGGATCGCATTCTCCAGCACGCTCAGCCCGCTGAAGAGATTGGCCGCCTGAAAGACGACCCCCACCCGCCGCCGCCAGCGGTCGCGGTGGCCCGCGGCCCAGCGCGAGACGGGCGCGCCGTCGGCCAGCACCTCGCCGGCGGTGGGCCGCAGCAGCCCGGCCAGAAGGTGCAAGAGGGAACTCTTGCCGGCCCCGGTGGCGCCGGTGACAAGGGAAAGAGCGCCGCGGGGGAACACCGCCGAGACATCCCGCAGGACGGTGCGGGGGCTGCCCGCGGGGGCGCCGTAAACCAGCTCCAGGCCGCGGGTGGCAAGCCCCTCCATCACAAGAGCCCCTCGCCTTTCAAAAGATCCTGTGGATCGGCGGCCGCCCCCTGCAGGCTGGTCAACAGCACCGCCGCCAGGTAGGGCCCCAGCACCAGGGCGCCCAGCTCCAGCAGGGTCAGCAGCGCCCCGGCGGGGTCCAGATAAAGCCGCGGCGGGGCCGTGCGCCAGCCGAAGAGCAGGCTGCCCGGCCAGCTCACCCCCGGGCGCAAGACCAGCGCGTAAGCCGCCAGCATGCCGAGACAGGCGGCCGGCAGGGCGATCAAAAGGGCGCGGTAGACCTGCAGCCGCACCACATCGCCGGTGGTCCAGCCCAGCGCCTTGAGCAGCCCGACCTCGCGCCGCCGGCCGACGGCCTCGCGCACAGCACCGGCCACCACCAGGACCAGCGCCAGGACGGCGGGAATGCCGGCGATCAGCACCAGCCCGCCGCGGCGTGCCAGCCCGCCGGCGTAAAGCCCGATGGCTTCGCTGCGCGCGGTGATCCGAACCGGCCAGGGGAAGGCGGCGGCGAGCTCGGGCAGGAGAGCGGCGGCTTCCTCGGCGTGGAAGACCTCGACTGCCAGATCGACGGCCTCCCCGGGCGCCAAGCCCAACAGGCGGCGGGCATCGGCGGGGTGCAGCAGAACCACATCCTGGGCCAGGAGGGCGGTTTCGGCCGGCAGGCGCCCAAGCGGCCGGAATTCAAGCGCCGCGGCGGCGGCAAGCGGAAGGCGCCGGGGATCGGGGCCGGGGTCGACCCCCGGGCCCAGCAGGGCCTCCCCCGGCCGGGGGACCGCAAGCCTCCCGGCGTCCCCGCCGGGGGGAAGCGTCGCGGACCCCCAGGCGATCACCATCAGCGGCCCGGCCGGGCCGGCCGCCACGCCCCAGACCCGGGCCCGGGCCCCGGTCACACCGGGCACCCCGCGGGCGGCCGCCAGGGCCTCGGCCACCGGCAGCGGCGCCCACCCGCCGGCGTTCAAGCGGCGCACCACGAGATCCGGCCCCTGGGACAGCAGGCGGCGGGCCGTCTGGCTGAGCCCCTGGCCCAAGAGCAGCACCGTGCCGCCCACGGTCAGCAGCAGGGCCAGGGCGGCGGCCATCAGCAGGGCCGACGCGGGGCGCCGGATGACGTCCCGGGCCGCCCAGAGCAGGAGGGTATTACGGTGCGGCGGCTTCATCAGGGGCTTTCAGGGGGTCGCGGCGACCAACGGCAGGGTGCAGCGTCAGCCGGGCCGGGTCCGGGTCGACGCCCCCCAGCCAGGGTGAGAATTCCCCGGAGAGCGCCCCCGGGTCGCGGCCGAAACCCCGCAGGGGCTGCCCGGCGGGCACCAGGGCCAGGGCCGGCCCGCCCAGGGGGCGCACCCAGGCCGCCAGCGGCGCGGTGGTGCGGCCGGCGCGCATCAGTCCGTCGACGGCCATCAGGGCCAGCGGCGCAAGACAGCACAGGAGCGCCAGCCACAGCAGGCGCCGGGCGCGCTCCAGCCGGTCTGAAGGCAAAGGGGCCGGGGGCATGGGCGATTGACGGGCGGCGGCGCAATGCACCACCGGGGCCGTGAACAGGGGTTCGGGTTTCAGCGAAAAGGCGGCCGCGCGTACGGTATGCAGCCATGGGTATTCCTAAGCGAAAACCCGCCAAATAGCAACCCGCGCGGACGCCTGTGCCCCCTTTCAAGGGGCCCCGGAAAGTGCTATCGTGGATTCCCTCGACGGGCAGGCGCCCGGCCCGCAGCGCACCCAAGCACCGGCCGCGCGCCCGGATCATAAGGAAACGGCTGCATGCCCCACGCGGACCTATACGCCCTCTTCCTGCTGGGCATCCTCGGAACCGGCCACTGCGTCGGCATGTGCGGTCCGCTGGTGTTCGCTTTCCCGGGCCGCACGGGGCGCATCAGCGCCCACCTCTTCTACCACCTGGGACGCATCGGGACCTACACCGCCGTGGGGGGCGCCATGGGCGCGGTGGGACTTGGCCTCTCGCAGCTGGCCGGCCGCAGCGGGCTGGACCCCCTGGCCTGGATCGCCCGCCTGCAGGTCGGCTTCTCGCTTCTGGCCGCGGGGTTTCTCCTGGTCTTCGGGCTTGCGCGCCTTGAAATCATCCGCGAGCCGGCCTGGATGTCACTGGCCGCCCCCGACAAGATCCCCGGCTTCGGCCGCGTCCTGCGCTCGGCCGGCGGGGACCGCAACGCCGGCGGCATGCTGGTCCTCGGGATGGCGCTGGGGTTTCTGCCCTGCGGCCTGTCATTCGCCGCCTTTGCCCGCGCCCTGCCCGCCGGCGGCTTCCTGGCGGGGGCCTTGATGACCCTCGCCTTCGGCCTCGGCACCCTGCCCGGACTGCTGCTTCTGGGAACCGGCGCCTCCGGGCTGGCCCGCCGCTACCGGCGCCACTCCGACATCCTGTCGGGGATGGTGATGATCGCCATGGCGGCCAGCCTCGGGGCGGACGTTGTGCAGGCATGGTTGAACTGAGGAG
>JASFIY010000369.1:0-3767 GCA_050122415.1 Desulfobacteraceae bacterium | reverse complement strand
GACCACCGGTCTCACCCTGGATCAGGGCGGCCTCAAAGCCGTGGCCGCCCGGGTGACCAACAACGCCCGGCGCTTCAACCTGCGGGAAGGCCTGACCGCGGCCGACGACCGGCTGCCCCGGCGGCTGGTGAAGGACCAGCTCGCCTCCGGCGACGGGATCACCGCCGAGGAATTGGACCGCCTGGTTCAGGACTACTACCGCCTGCGGGGCTGGAGCCCGGAGGGACGCCCGCCCGAGGCCGACTAGGGGCCCGATGGCCGCCCGGGGGACGGCCGCTCAATCGCCCTCCTCCAGGGCCGTCCCCCAGTCCAGACGGTTTTTGATGAACTCCAGGTGAAAGGCCGTATCGGTTCGGACCACCCCGTCGATCTTGTTGATCTTGTCGTAGATCAGGACCCTGAGGTCCTTCATCGACTTGGCGCGAAACTCCACATCCAGGTCCGAAACCCCGGTCATCAGGGCGATGTACCAGAGGGCATCGAGTTTCTTGAGCTCGCTGATGACGTGGTCGGCCTTCTCGAAGCGGATGGTGATCTTGATGTTGCCGGCGATCTCGAACCCCAGCTTGAACGGGTCGCTGACCGCCACGATCTGGATGATGTCGTCTTCGATCAGGCGGTTGATGCGGTTTCTGACGGTGGCCTCGGTGATGCCCACCCGCTTGGCGATCTCGGTGTTGGCCATGCGGCCGTCCTTTTGCAGCAGGCAGATGATTTTGGAGTCGATCTTATCTATCGAACGTGTCATCCGAATCTTCCTCGTGGGGCGCTGGCCCCGGTGATGCCCGGCCCTCGACCGCTTTTTTTGATCCCTGCGCTAAAAATCGCCGGTATCCGGCATTTCGGCTGCCGAAGTTTGTTGACATTCGAAAAATATTAATTTAATTTTTTCGAAAAAAACAAAAAAAGCAAGCTTTTTCGTGCGGGACCGGCGATGCCCCCTGCCGCTGACGGGTCCCGGCGAATGGCAACCGGGGGCGTGGAGACCTTTGCCCGCCCCAGGCAACCCCCAAACGGCCCGCAGCCCCAGACGAGGAGGAGAAAAATGGCACGCGACACCCGCTACGCCCTGCAGGAAGCCCAGCGCATGGTCACGCTGATCACCACGCCCCACGAGAACGTTTGTCGGGAGGACTGTCAGCGGGTCGCCCGGGAAACCCACGAAAACTTCGCCAACCACATCAACAAGGGCTTTCTTGAATACCGCAAATCGGTGACCGAGGCCGACGATTTCGCCGTGACCGAATGGGTCTGCGAGGGCTCGGTGCTGCGGGACGTTCTGGGGCGCGAGTACATCGACATCCTGGGCGGCTTCGGCATCTATTCGCCGGGCATCCGGCACCCCAGGATCGTGGCGGCCGTCAAGGCCCAGCTGGACCGCAGCCCCCAGTACAGCCAGGAGATGCTGGACCCCTTGCGCGCCCACCTGGCCAAAGTGCTCGCCTTTCTGACCCCCGGCGACATCCAGTACGGCTTTTTCGCCAACAGCGGGACCGAAGCGGTGGAGGGGGCCATGAAGCTGGCCAAGATGTACACCGGTAAAAACGGTTTCATCGCCATGCTCAAGGGCTTTCACGGCAAAACCCTGGGCGCCCTCTCGCTGATGGGCAAGTCGGTTTTCCGTGAACCCCTGCTGCCGCTCCTGGAAGGGGTTCGGCATGTGCCCTTCGGTGATGCCGATGCCGTCGAAGGGCAGCTGGCGGCCGCCAAAGCCGTGGGGGACAAGATCGCCGCCGTCGTGGCCGAGCCGATTCAGGGGGAGGCCGGGGCGATCGTGCCCCCCGAGGATTTCTGGCCCCGCCTGCGACAGATTTGCGACCACTACGAGGTGCTGCTGATCGCCGATGAAGTCCAGACCGGTCTCGGGCGCACGGGCGAGATCTTCGGCGTGGACCACTGGCAGGTGGCGCCGGACATCATGTGCCTCGGCAAAGCCCTGGGCGGTGGCGTGGTGCCCATGTCGGCGTTTCTCTCGACCCCCAAGATCTGGTCCTGCCTGGAGCCCAACCCCTTCATGCACACCACCACCACCGGCGGCAACCCGCTGGCCTGCTCGGCGGCCCTGGCCCATATCCAGGTCATGCTGGAGGAGGACCTGCCGCGCCAGGCGGCCGAAAAGGGGGATTACGTGCTGGACAAGCTCCGGGGACTGCAGGCCCGCTACCCCCACATCCTGCAGGAGGTGCGCGGCAGGGGGCTTTTGATCGGGATGGAGTTTCCCAGCGACCAAACCGGCTACCAGGTGGCCTCCGGGCTTTTCAGCCGCAGGGTGATCACCGCCGGGACCCTGACCAACGCCAAGACCATCCGGATCGAGCCGGCGCTCACCATACCCTACAAAACCCTGGACGAGGTGCTCAACCGGCTGGAGGACACCTTCCGGAGCATAAACTGAACAGCCGCCCCGACCGGTTTTTTGCCCCTCAACCCCTTTGCCCCACAAGGAGACCGCGATGAAGATTATTCGAGTCGACATGACCCGTCAGACGATCACCGAGGAGCCGCTGCCGGCCGAGTGCGCCGGCCTGGGCGGCCGTGGACTGACCTCGACCCTGATCAACGCCGAGGTGCCGGCCGCCTGCGACCCCCTGGGGCCGGAAAACAAGCTGGTATTCGCCCCCGGTTACCTCAGCGGGACCACCCTGATTAACACCAGCCGCTTTTCGGTGGGCGCCAAAAGCCCGCTCACCGGCGGCATCAAGGAGAGCAACGTCGGCGGCACGGTGGCCGCCGATCTGGCCCGCTTGGGGATCACGGCGGTGGTCGTCGAGGGCCAGGCGCCGGCGGGTGCGCTTTACCTGCTCAAGATCGACGCGGCCGCGAACCCGCAGCTGATCGACGCCGCCGCCTACAAGGGGATGCGCACCTACGGCCTGGTCAAGGAACTCAAGGCGGCCCACGGGGAGAAAAACAGCGTGACCGGCATCGGGCCCGCCGGGGAGCGGCAGATGGCCATCGCCTCGATTCAAACCACCGATTTTGACGGCCGGCCCTGCCGTGCCGCCGGCCGCGGCGGGCTGGGGGCGGTCATGGGCGCCAAGGGCCTCAAGGCCCTGGTGGTGGACCAAGGGGGCAAAAACCCGGATCCCCTGGCGGACCCCGAGGCTTTCAAGGCCTCCGCCAAGGCCTTCGCCCAGGCCGTCAAGGCCGACGAGTTCAGCGGCGAGATCCTGCCGGAGCTGGGGACCGCGGTCCTGGTGGGCCCCATCAACGAGGCCGGCGCCCTGCCCACCCGCAACGCCACCCAGGGGCAGTTCGACGGGGCGGAGAGGATCAGCGGCGAAACCCTGGCCCAAACCATCAAGGCCCGGGGCGGCAAGACCACCCACAAGGGCTGTGCCAACTGCATCATCAACTGTTCCAACGAGTACGTGGACCAGGACGGCGGCTACGTGACCTCCTCGCTGGAGTATGAAACCATCTGGTCCATGGGGGCCATGATCGGCAACGACGATCTGGACGCCATCGCGCGGTTGGATTTTCTCTGCGACGACATCGGGCTGGACACCATCAGCACCGGGGTGGCGGTGGCGGTGGCGATGGATGCCGGCCACAGACCCTTCGGCGACGGCGCCGCGGCCATCGCCATGGTCGAGGAGATCGGCCAGGGCACCGCGTTCGGCAAAGTGCTCGGCGCCGGCCCGGCGGCGGTGGGCAAGCACTTCAATCACCACCGCGTGCCGGTGATCAAAAACCAGAGCATGGCGGCCTACGACCCGCGCGCCCTGCAGGGCATGGCGGTCACCTATGCCACCAGCCCGATGGGC
>JASFIY010000368.1:0-3770 GCA_050122415.1 Desulfobacteraceae bacterium | reverse complement strand
AGCAACCGGTCGAAGAGCGCGTCCGAAAGAAGCGGCAGCACCGCTGAATAGGTGAAGCGCTGGGCGCCGTCGCGGTTTAAAACTCTCGCAACGGGCAGGCCTTCCTGGCGGCCCCACAGGTCGATGCAGGCGATCTCGATGGCGCACAGCGCGGACGGGCAGCGGCGGGCTGTTCGGGTATCGCCCAACTCGCGGAGGAAGCCGAAAAGCCCGCCCGCGGAATCCAAGGTTCGGCCGAGAACGAGATGCCCCAGATCCCGGGCGGCGGCGAGGCACCCGTTGAGGGTCTCGCCGGTAACATACTCACGCGGTGTCGCCTCCCCATAACCGCAGGCACCGTCTTCGCCTCTGACGATGGCGACGACCCCCTCGGCGCGGCTGCGTTCGGCCAGACTATGAGAAACTGGCAACCGGAAAGGGATGGACAGCCGGTACAGGCACACTTCCCTGATTCTCAACACCCTGCCTCCAATCGATGTGTTCTTCAAGGTCTTCCACCGCATCCTTCCACTGGTACCACTGCTCCGGGTGGCGCAGGATGTAGCCTTCGAGGGTCCGCCAGGCCGCGCTGCCCACCGGGATCTTTTCCTCACCGTCGGCGATGGGTTCGATGCACAGGGTGAATCGGCCCGCGTCCCGCCGCATGAGTCCCATGACCACAGGGGCCTTCGTGCGGCGATAGAAAAAATCGAGGGTCTTGTCCCGGGGCACCGAATGGCCGAAGACGCTTACAGTGCCGCTGCGGTCAGCACGCCACTGTTCAAACTCGTCGCATTCGGTTATAAGGATCCGACCCTGCCGAATGGCCTCGAAAGCCCGGAAGGCCACGTTGGGCTCGGCCGCGTCGATGATCATAACGTCCTGCGCCTCCGCCCTTCTGGCCAGCGCCTCCTTCAGGCGGGAGGTCTTGAAACGGCAGATCATGGCGACTTTGTAACCGTTCATGGCAAGGGCCAAGGGAAGGTACTCGACGGCCCCGAAATGGCCCGTGACCAGGATCGCGCCCCGCCCCTCGGAGGCAATCCGGTCAAGCTGGGCGGCGTTTTGGATCGTCAGGCGCTTTGCAAGATAACCCAGCATCCATGTGAGGGACTTGTGGGCCAGGACGAGTTTTTCCAGATAATGCTCGAAGACCCCGCAAGCGGCCTTCAGTTGCATCCAACGCAAAACGAGTGTGCAATGCCTGCTCCCAAAAACATGCGAAATGCCCACGCCTAAATTTTGTCTTTCTTTGTGACGAAAAGAAAAAAAACAGATGCCGAGCAAATAAAGATACGCCCGGAGAAACCGGATGCCCATAAAGCGGGCGATAATCACATTGAACCAAAGTTGAAAAAATTGGCTGAGTCCGATGGCCGGTTTGGAAACGTTTTCAGACATGTGCCCTTCCTCCGTTTATTTTCCAATAAAAGAGTTCCTCCTTCGCTCATGCCCTTTGTCGGGATATACTTATTTATCGTAATTAGGATTTGTTTTATGAAATTTTTATACCAAATGTAACCCTTCAATTCGATTAACCGTTTCCAAACCTGCATGCTGTTATACCTTTGTTTTTAATCTACAATATATGGGTTTTCTTTTTGCTGGGATCGTTGTAAAATATATTTTGAAAGAAAAACCATTTATTCTGGGCCCTTTTGAGGACCTCTTGATCAGGGCTTAAAATCACCGCTGAGGCAATCCGGGGGGGCTTCACGCCACGCTTTTTGACGAACCCGGAACATCAGTTCGCCGACCGTGTCAATGGACCGATAAAATTATCGTCGTGTCGCCGAGCGCTGCATCGAAGCCGCCCTTTTGCCTTTATTTTTTGGTCATCGTGCGCAGCCCAATGTGAGCTGCTCAAAACAGGTTCAGCCGACATGTCTGACACACTCCAAGAGGCCTGCCACTCTCCCGCCGATGATCGTCACAACAGCTGCGTCAACTCCCTTGCGGTCATCGATTACGTTGAAAAGGAACAGCCGGGTGCAACCCAAAGACTCCTGGCGGGCCTCGATACCGAGCTTCCCGGCGTCCGGGACCCGAAGGCGTTTCTGTCGGACCCGCACAACTGGATCTCTGCACCCCTTCTCGCCCTGCTTTACGAGCGGGCCAAAGCGATCCTCGAGGACCCGGACGCACCCCGCAAGATAGGGTTTTATTCCGTCACCGGAAAACGGCTCGGCTACATCCAAAGAATCGTGCTGGCCGCTCTTGGCGGGCCGGTGAGGGCGCTGCGGCATATCCAGCGGGTGAACGACCATTTCAACAACACCAAGCGCATCGAGCTCGTTGATTTAGGGGCTACCACGGCCACCACCCGCCTCCACTGGAACCCCGACATCCCCCTCACCGAAGACTTCTGCCACTACAACAAGGGGATTTACGAAGCCGTCCCGGTGATCTGGGGGCTTCCGCCGACACGTCTGATCGAGACTGAATGTTTCTTTCATGGCGGGCGTTACTGCGAGTACAAATTGAGCTGGCGCAGGGGCAGCATCGCCAGCTTCTTTTATCGCCTTTTCGCCCCGTGGAAAATCGCAGGGGCGAGCATCGCGGAGCTCGAACAGGACAAGGCGATCATCCGCAAGAAGTACGAGGAGGTCAATGCCCTAAACACCGCCCTCACCACCAAGGTCGCGCAACTGGAGGGCCTGCACGAAACCGGCAAGGCGCTGCTCTCCACCCTGGAGTTGGACACCCTGATCGAGATCGTCCTCAAACGTCTGATCAGGGTGGCCCATCTCGACCGGGCGGGGGTTTTTCTGCTGGACGAATCGCTCTCGAATCTCACCCTGGTCAATGCGGTCGGGGTTGAAAAAGAGGTCCTCGAGCGCCTCAAAGGCTACACGGTCTCCATTGGAAAAGAACGCAACATCCTGGCGCGATCCGCCCGGGAAAAACGCCCCTTCTTTCTGGCCAATGACAAAATCGACTCGCTGAACCCCGAAAACCCCCTTCTCAAGGTCTTCAAGCCCTCCTCCTTCATCCTGGTTCCGCTCCTCGCCCGCGGAGAGACCATGGGCCTTCTGGTGGGGGACAGCAAGGAAGGCAAGGCGACCTCAAAGATAGACCGGGATTTTATCTCGAGCTTCGCCAACCAGATCGCCATGGCCCTGGAGAACGCATCCCTCTATCAAAAATTGCGAGAGTCGGAACGGATGTACCGGGAGATCGTTGAAAACTCCCAGGAGGGAATCTGGGTCGTGGACGAGACCGGATGCATCCGGTTCGCCAACCGCTCCCTGGCCCACCAGATCGGGCACGAGGACCTCACCGGAATGAGCGTCTACGATCTGGTCGCGGAGGAAGGCAAAAAAAAGTTTCTCGGCCTCATCCGGGAAAACCTGAATGAAAAATCGGCGCGGGGCGAGGTGTCCTTTCGGAAAAATGACGGCGGCATCCTGCCGGCGCTTGCCAGCAGTGTGCCCCTGTTCTCCGGGAAGGGCTACCGCGGCAGCCTCATCATGGTGACCGACCTCACCGATCAGAAGCGCATGGAGGCAAGGCTGCTGCGCTCCCAGAAGCTGGAGGCGGTGGGCACCATGGCCGGCGGGATCGCCCATGACTTCAACAATCTTCTGACCGGCATCCTCGGATATGCCCAGCTCATGAAAGCCGGCCTCGAGGACGACTCGACGCCCATGCGCTACGCCGACGGCATCGAGAAGTCGAGCATGCGCGCGGCGGAGCTCATCCGCCAGCTGCTCGCCTTCAGCCGCGGGACGAAACCCGAGGACGCGGGCCCGGTGAACCTAAACGCGCTCATAGAGGAAACCGTCTCGCTT
>JASFIY010000367.1:0-3787 GCA_050122415.1 Desulfobacteraceae bacterium | reverse complement strand
GCGCCTGGGTCAGGCCTTCGATGGCCCACTTGGTGGCGCAATAGGGCGCCACCCCGGCATCGGTGACGCGGCCCCAGCCGGAGCTGAAATTGATCACCACACCGGCGCCGCGCCGGATCATGGGCGGTAGGAAATGGCGGATCACGTTCACGACCCCCTTGAGGTTGACCTCGACGACTTTGGAGAACTCATCGGCGGGTACCTCCCATAATGGGGCGTTGCGGTTGATCAGGGCGGCGTTGTTGAGCAGAAGGTCGGGGGCGCCGCCGGCCTGGATCACCCGTTTGGCCCAAACGCCCACTTCAACGTCGTCGGCCACATCCACCCGGTGGAAGGTGTGGGGCGGGCCAAACGCGGTCCGCAATTCGCGGATCCGCTCCACTGTTCGGCCGCACCCGGCCACGATGTGGCCCTGGCGGATGAACTCGGCTGCCAGGGCACGGCCCAAACCGCGCGTTGCACCCGTGATGACCACGTGTTGGCTTTTCTTTGCGTCCATATTTATGGCTGGGTTGGGCTGTGGCCCCAAATTTTTTCAGTCTCCGGCGACCGGTCCGTTTCCAGGTTGTGCCACCGGGCCGCCGCTGCCGAGCCGGACCAGGGACTTTTCACGGCTGGGGCGGGAAGGAAAATTTTCATGGTCGACCATTTCTGTGAACTCAACGTAATGACGATCTATAAAAATTTGGGTTGATATTTTACAGCAGGAAAAACGGAAACTGGATTGCCGGCTATCGGTTTATTTGGTGACGACTTTGTCCAGCACCTGCAACCGTTCAGCATTTTGGGGTTCATCTAAAATTGCCTCCGCCGATTCTTTGGAGACCGCCTTGATTCTCGCTTCACCCAATTGTTCCGGCGGCTTTCGAATGGTCCTTCCGGTTTCAGGGTTTTTGAGTTGTTTTCCTTCACGAAAAATGATGATTTTCATATTTTTTTTAATGTTTTCGGCATCGGCCAGGTTTACGGTGACGATGTCTCTTTCTATTTCGAGCACAATCCCACCAACGAGTGGAAAACGCCGACAAAGTTTCCAGGCCAGCCCGTCCATGAGTGTCCTTAAATCAGTCAAGGTTAAATTTTCTCCATACACGTCTTCACTGGCAAACATTTCGGTCGTTTCCACATCCACAAAACGGGTGTAGACTTGCAAGGACCTGCTCTTTTCGGTTATCGTGCCCAGCAGCATTCCTTCTGCGGCCAGGATTTTGCCAACCTTAAGAGCCGCGCTTTGGTCAACAAGCTTGGTCTGGCTGAACTTAAGTTCTTGTAGAATTTGGTCCAATTCCAACCTTTCAACTAAACCAAAGCGGTTCTGGTGCTCCAGCGCGTTAAAGAAACCGTCATAGACTGCTTTGGTGAGTAAGGATCCATCCCCTTGCTCTCCAAATGGCAGCAATACGACCCGCAAACGGGAGCTCAACTGTTCGATTTCCGGAATTTCATAAATTACGAGGATCTCTTCGCGGCCCACATTGCCGTCGCTGTCAACGGCCTCCAGGACGAATTGATTTTCACCAGGCTTCAATGTTGCGATATAATTGAAGAAAATTTGTCGTCCGGGTTGATTCAAGAGGGGTTCCTGGTTGATGGACAAACCGGTAATGGTGCTATCATCCAGCACCTGACCTTCGATGTAGAGTCTTTTTTTATATACTTTTTGGGTGGCTTCCAGCCCCCGAATTTTGATGATCGGGTCTACCTGCTGCCATTGTCCGACAATCAGGCTTGCGTGTCGGACGGCGCCATTGCCTGAAAAGGTGTTCTCTCGCCGCTGAAAGACGTCCCACAAGCTTTCCGAGGCGTGACGCACCTCGCCAAGGGTCGTTGGCACATCATCCGAAGAAGATGCTATTGAAATTTCTCCGTGGGTGACATTGCCGGCGGCATCTTCGGCACTGAACAGCAACGATACCGTGTCGGGGGCGACCGGAAACTCATCGAAAAATGCCAATTCGGTCGCCCCCGAGAGGGGCATCTCACGTCCAGCCAGAGAAAACCGTGTGATGGGGCTGCGATCGGAAATAACCCCTTTTACGACGGCATATTGCCGCGATGCTTCTCCAACCAGTGTAACCGAACCGACACTGAGCAAAGGGCCATGCCGGTCAACCTCAATCGACAGGTGTTTGTGGGCGGTTTGGCCGATCAAGTCCGTCGCTGAAACCTCGATGGTGTTCAGACCTTCCTCCAGGGGTATCTCTTGGGAGAAATGAATCAATGGTTCGGCAAGTTCGATAAATTGGGGCCGCCCATCGATCACTACTCTTGAAACGAAGGTGTCGTCATTTACATGACCAATGACCTTGAAGGCGATATCGTTGGTCAACAAACTGGATTCGGGGGTGTTGAAAAAAATTTTGGGTGGACCAGAGTCCTTGCCGATCTCGATCAGCCAGGCCTTGCGCGCATTGTTCAGGTAGAATTTCGCCTTGGCCGTCTCAGCGTTGTGAAGTGAAATTTCGAACTCGCGAATCGCCTCTGGGTAGCGATTGAGCCGGTAAAAAACAATACCCAATTCACGGTGCGGAAAATAATCCAAAAAATGGAATCCATAGGTTCTTGCCTGCCACTGATCGTTCGGATTTTGACCAATTGCGGCCCGGTAATCGGCAATGGCTTCGGGCCAGTATTCTCCTTCAGCGTATGAATTCCCCCGTTGATAGAAATTCCACCATCGATCCCGCCAGATTCCTGATACCCGGCCATATTCTTTACCATTTTTGAGATATACTTTTCCCTCATCGACGGCGCACCCCATCGCGCAGCAAAAGCAAACAAGCAAAAGCAACAGGCGCTGCTGAAAAATAGTTTTGAGTTCAATCAATGCTTCGAAACCTCCCGTGCTTTTTGACCGACTTGCAAGGGTTGCATTTGCTTGATCACCTTAGCTTGGCAGAGGGCATTTTCGACATCGGTCACCTCGATTAGAGCCGCGGACTTGGATGGGAATTCCAAAACATTCTGCGATTGTGCCATGGGGTCCTCGTTGCTGTAAACCTGCAGGGTCAGGCCGGGCGCCACACCTTGCTGCCGACCTATGTTGAGGACGACGCCCTGATCGGTTACCTTCGCTAATATCCCCTGAATCGGATAGGCAATTTTCAGTTTCGCCATCAATTTTTCGACAAGGTCGTCCACAACGCGGCCCATGTCTTCCGCTTTGGGGGCGATTTCAGCAATCGATGCGACGATTCTGGTGGTTTCGGTATCTATAACACGCATTGTCAGTTGCCCTTGGGAATCGAAACGCGTAAAACTGCAGCTCGAAATCAACCGGGCCGCCAAAATTTTTCCAATCTGCAGCGCTGTTTGCGGGTCTGCAAGTGCGGTGGCACCGAGCTTTAATTCCGTTAACAATTTTTCAAGAATTTTCCGATCGACCACATTTACCCGCTTGGTGTTCTCCAATGCGTCCGTCAGCCTGAGCATTAAAACTTCCGCCTCCCCTTCCCGTGAAAAAATGATCCCCTGAAGTTTAAAATCGACAATCCAAAGCGTCAGCGGTGCTGAAGTCCAAGTGTCTTCCTGGACGGGGGCTTTTTCGCCTTCCTTTTGCAGCTGAAGCAATTCTGAAACAAGCTTGTCAATGTAATCTTGTCTCTCTTTCTCCTGCGCCGCCTGCCGTCTTCTTTCAGCTTCCTGCAGCAGGCGACCGGCGATGGCATCATCCGGGTCGATTTGGAGTGCCTGGCGATAGTGATCTATGGCCTCCCCGGTATTTCCTAGTTTCTCCAGCAAATAGCCTTTGTTGGCATAAGCCACCGCCAGATGTCCGTGTTGGGCA
>JASFIY010000366.1:0-3790 GCA_050122415.1 Desulfobacteraceae bacterium | reverse complement strand
TATGGGGCGCGGGCTGGGCATGTCCGCCGTCCTCGGCATCGTGTGCGGTCACAAGGGTGCACTTAAACTCCACAGCGAGGTCGGCAAGGGCACGACGTTCAGGGTTCTTTTCCCCGCGAATGGATTCTCCGATACGGGCTTTGCAATTCGAAGGAGGGAAGAGACTGAGGGGAAAGGTTGGCGCGGAAGCGGGACCGTCTTGGTCGTCGACGACGAGGAGGCGGTCTGTGTCGTAGGAAAACAGATGCTTGAGCGCATGGGATTCAGCGTCCTGACGGCGTCCGACGGACACGAAGCGTTGAAGGTGTTTAGTGAACATACCGACGAAATCGTTTGCGTTCTGCTCGACCTGACCATGCCCTACATGGACGGCGAAGAAACCTTCCGCGCGATGCAGCGCCTCCACCCCGGCGTCACGGTTATCCTTTGCAGCGGCTACAACGAGCAGGACGCGACCCGGCGGTTCGCCGGTGAAGGCCTGGCGGGATTTATCCAAAAGCCCTACAATATGGCCGCGCTGAGGGAAAAACTGACGGAAGTCCTGCGCGACGAACGCGCAGCCTCGGAGGGCGGGGGAGACATGGCATAAAAACCAGCGCGACAAGTAAAGTTGTAAAATTGGAGAATAGGGATGCCCTGCAATAATGGGTTTCCTGATTTTTTCGATTCGGAAAGAACACATGGACGCCCCTTCAGCCATAGAAAATGAAATGAACTGCGGCCCGGACGATATTTCCTACATATAAGTGAGCGTTGTTTTCCCCTGACATTAAACTTGAGGCGAAATCGCCTGAAAAAGCGGCAAATACTACAATATCGGGGCGAAAAAACCTGATAATCAATGGTTGTGCAGGAGAAGATTTAACCAGGGAGAAATAATCATGAAGGTCAATTATGGCAATCGATTCAAATGGGCAACCAGTGGGGGTTTGGTAGGGCTTCTTTTCAGCTGTATATGCTGCGCGGCTGATCCACCGAGAGGGCCAATCGATACAATCGGGAAGACGCCACTTGAGACCGGGTGGAAAGCCATCACCATCACCGGTGGTCTCATGCGCCCATGGTCGGCAGCATGGCTGCCCGATGGCAAGACCTTGCTGGTTACAGAGCGCGAGGGGCGGCTGCGAGTCGTGCGGGATGGGGAACTCCAAATGGATTCGGTCAAGGGGGTTCCCGATGTATTGCCTCTCGATCAGGGCGGCCTTTTGGACATCGCGCTCCATCCGGATTTCACGAAAAACCGCAGGGTTTATTTGACTTATAGCGCCGGTCAACGGCAAGCCAACAGGACCACTCTTGCCCAGGGGCGCATTAATGAAGAACTTACCGAACTAACAGAGGTCAAGAAGTTGTTCCAAGTTGCTCAGGCCAAACCGGGCGGACAGCATTTCGGATCGCGATTGCTTTGGCTGGATGACGGCACCTTGCTCATGTCTATCGGCGACGGCGGGAATCCGCCATTGCAGATTGACGGCCGCCTTATTCGGCTGAACGCACAGGACCTGTCCTCCCACCTCGGAAAGATCCTTCGTCTAAATGAGGATGGCAAGCCTCCTGCAGACAATCCTTTCGCTGATGACGGTGATCCGAAAACGGATCCCCTTATCTGGACGTATGGACACCGCAACATTCAGGGACTGGCACTTCACCCACAATCCCGCACCGTTTGGGCCACTGAACACGGAGCCAGAGGCGGTGACGAACTTAACATGATTCGCAAGGGGCAAAACTACGGGTGGCCAAAAGCGACATACAGTGTCGAGTATTTCGGACCACGTATATCCGAGAGCACAAGGCTGGAAGGAGCAATTGACCCCGCTGTGGTCTGGACGCCGTGTATTGCACCGTCGGGGTTAGTGTTCTACACGGGCCCTGAGTTTCCCAGTTGGCAGGGCGACTTGCTGGCCGGCGGACTTGTTTTGAGACAGATTCGCCGCATCGATTTTGAGGACGGCAAAATAGTCGGCCAAACAACACTTCAGTTTGAAGACCGCATCCGGTGGGTCGGGCAGGGCCCTGATGGCGGCATTTACGTGCTGACGGATGAGATTGACGGCAAATTGCTGCGCATTGTCCCGCAGGAGTAAGCGAAGCCAATCATCGGCTGCAGGCGAAACAGAGAAGCCGGACGCCTGAGCCAGCCGTTGGGCTCCAAATCACAAACCAAATACATGAAGGCGGTTGCGCATGAAGAGAATGGTCGCAATCCTGGCGCTGTTTATTGCCCTGCTACCAGCAGGAGCCAAATCTGCCGAAACAAAGGGAAATCCCCTTGACGCACCCGAGGCGGCATTTTGGCATGCCGAAAGCCACGCTTGGTTTGTGTCAAACTTGGGTGGCGGCCTTTCTTTGGCGCGTGACGGTTTGGGGTGGCTAACACGATACGATGAGAACGGGAAACTACTCGATGCGCGGTGGGTTGAAGGCATGGATGCGCCGACAGGTATCGCTTCGGTTGGGAACCTCCTCTACGTAGCGGACCGCGCCGGTATCCACGAAATCGATGTTAAGAGGGCCGGAATCCTTCGCACAATCGAAATTCCGAATTCCAAATTTCTCAACGATGTGGCAGCCGCACCTAACGGCGACTTGTTTGTCTCGGATTTTGAGGCCAACCGCATCTACCGGTTAAACGGAGAACGCAAAGCTGAAGTGTGGCTCGAAGAAGAGGAATTGGAAAATCCCAACGGGCTGATCGTTGATGGCAACCTCCTGGTTATCGCGACATGGGGCCCGTTGACAGATCCTTCTACGTTTGCGGTCAAGCACCCGGGAACCCTTCTAAAGACAGATATTCCAACCCGCAAACTGTCTCCTGTTGGTAAAGGCCATCCGATAGCAAGCTTTGATGGAGTTGTCGCGATCGGGAAGCACTACTTTGCTACCGATTAGCCGACCGGAAGATTGCTTCGAATCTCGGCGGAGGGTGAGGTGCAAGAGGTCCTGACGGGGTTTCATCAACTTGCCGATCTCGGCTACAACCCTGACAAAAAAACGATTGCCATGCCGGTGATGAGCGACAGTCGTTTGATTTTCCTGCACCTGGAGGCGTTGAAGGACGAATAACATGCCCAAAAATCGCTTGCAGCGGACGCGGACAAGCCGCGCCGTTGAAGCGTGGCGTTAGGCAAGTGAGCAGATGATGGCATATCTTCGAAACAATCTTTTTAAGGGATTTTTAGTATCCCCTTTACACGCACCTGCGAAATCCTGGCTGATGCTTCCGGTATATGCACTTATCGCAGCATCAATCGGGTTCGCTTCTGGTTTGCTGAAGTTTGAAATTATCAAATCCAATCTTGTGTTTGTTCTGCCAGTAACATTATTTGTATTTCCATCGTTGCTCGAAGAAGCGTTCTTTAGGGGCGTACTTATCCCTCGTGAAATTTTAGCAAAAGGCAAATCAAAAACAGCAATAGCAGTATTTTTTAGTACGGTGGCGTTTGTAGCTTGGCACCCTTTTAACGCCTACTTAATCAATCATTCCGCGATATCATTATTTACGAATCCGTGGTTTCTCGTAATTGTGTTTTGGCTTGGCTTAACTTGTGGTTATAGTTACGTTGTTTCCCGATCCATCTGGGTTCCAGTTATTATCCATTGGCTAACCGTACTGGTATGGGTGTTTTTTTTAGGTGGCAGAAATCTTGTCCTGGCGCAATAATTGCCCAACAATTAGGCCGACGCGGACCTTGCAAAACAGCGCCCTTTTTGTAGGATCGCTGCGTTTATTTTACCCAAAAAAACACCCTGTTCCGCAGGGCCGGTTGCCTAAGCCTTGGGCACAGAA
>JASFIY010000365.1:0-3790 GCA_050122415.1 Desulfobacteraceae bacterium | reverse complement strand
CCGCTCAGGAGGCTGCCGCGGCGAGCCCCTCTTTTTGTTCCCGGATTTTGTCCCTGAGTTTCTGGATCAACTCTTCGGGAGTTTCCTTGGCCAGGATCTCCCGGAACTGGGTCCGGTAATTCTGCACCAGGCTGACCCCCTCGATATTGACATCATAGACCAACCAGCGGCCGTCTTGCCGCAGCATGCGGTAGTCCACCGGGGTTTCAACCCCCTCCCGGCGAACCTTGGTCTTGACCATCGCCTTGTCGTCCGACAGGATTTCCTCCTCCAAAAACTCCACCGCAAGATCGGTATAGGTCCCCTTGATCTGTTCGAGGTAGCTGTTGGCGGTCAATTTGGAGAAAAGCTCGGTGAATTCCTTCCGCTGGGGGGGGGTGAAGGCGCGCCAGTTCAGGGCCAGCGCCCGCTTGGCCATTTCGGTGAAGTCGAAGATGCTGTGGCTCACATCCCAGATTCGATCCCGCTGCAGCTGGCGCTGTCCGGGCGGATCATACTGCGGGTCTTGCAGGATCTGCAACACCGTGTTGACCGGCCCCCTGAGCGTCTCCATGGGCCCGGCGGACACCTCCTGGGCGCCAACCACGGCGGCCATCACCACGACCGCCAGAATTCCCGTGAGTGTCAGTTTCATTTGGACGATTGCCCTTTCCCGGATAGCGGTTGCGCCAGCTTTGACCCTAAAAGGGCAAAGGCTGGCGCAACCGGTTTTAGACCTTGCCAAAGGCGTATTTACTAATCAGCTCCTCGATATCGAGGGCCGATTCGGTTTCGATGATCGTATCCCCCGCTTTCAGGACCGTATCGGAGCCGCCGGGGGAAAGTTTAATGTACTTGTCGCCGATCAGGCCGGAGGTTTTGACCGAAGCGATCACGTCATCGGTCAATACCACGCCGTGTTCGATTTTTAGTTTCACCAGGGCCACCTGGCGCTCGTGGTCCAGGCTGATCAGGTCCACTTTGCCCACCGGCACCCCGGCAATCTCGACCTGGGCGCCTTTCTTGAGCCCCGAAACCGACTGGAAGCGGGCATTGAGCACGTAGTAATTGTCCCCCAGCAATTCCAGTTTTCCCAGCTTGACCGTGAGATAGCCGACGCTCAGGATCCCGATCAGCACGAAGATCCCCACCGCCGTTTCGACGGACGCTTTCATTTTCCACCCTCCAAAAGCTAATGCACCGCTAAAAATCCCGAATGGGACGGTATCGCAAAAAGCACCAGTTTGCGGGAAACCCTTTTGGCGCCGTGAGGCCAGGCCAGGCCGCGGCGATTCGGCACGGCAGCGCTGCGCTGAGATTGGATGTTGACGCAGCCGTTCACGCTAGCAGATCCGAAATTCAAAAATGGTATCGGGTGTTGTTTCCGCCCGCTCCAGCACATCTTCGATGCGATTGTCCTGCATGGCCTCCGCGAATCCGGCCCTGACGATAAAGCAGAGGTTCTCGAGGCTCGGGGATGGCGCGATTTGCGAGCGCCGGATCTCGTGGCTCAGTTTTGAACACACCATGTGGGCCTGCTCCCGGGTGGTGTCCGGCAGCAGCATCAGGATTTTGTCCATCCCATAGCGTGAGCAGGTGTCGGTCACGCGCAGGTGCTTCTGAAGTCCGATGGCAAATTCCTTCAAAATCGCCTGGCCGGTTTCATGGCCCAATTTGGCATTGATCTCCGGAAGGTTTTCGAAGACCAGCAGGACCAATGAAAAAGCGCTCTGGTGCCGCTTCAGACGGGCGATTTCCTGGCTGAAGCGCCTTTCGCCCTGGCGCCGGTGGGTCAGGCCGGTCAACTCGTCGCGCCGGCTTTCCATGCCCCGGATAAAAGACTGGATGTCGGCATCGGTGACGTTCTGGATTTCCTCCGGCGAGCCTTCAAACAAGATCCGTCCCTTGTCGATCATGGCGATGTGCTGGGAGATGTAAAAAACGTCCGGGATTTCATGGCTGACCACCACGCCGGTGAAGCGGTAACGCTTCTGGTAATCCGAAATCAGGCTGTGCACGGCGTTCTTGCGAATGGGATCCAAACCGGTGGTGGGCTCGTCGAAGAGCACGATTTCCGGGTCGGTGACCAGGGCGCGGGCCAGGGCCACCCGCTTTTTCATGCCGCCGGACAGCACCGCCGGGTTCTTGTCTTCGATCTGGTGCAGGTCCAACTGGCGCATCTTGTCGCGCACCCGCCGTTGGATTTCGGCCTTGGGCAGTGTGGTGCGCTCCATCAGGGGCAGGGCGACGTTTTCATACACGGTCATGGAATCGAAGAGTGCCGCACCCTGAAACATGTAGCTGAATTTCCGCTTGAATGCTTTGCGCTCCTGTTTTTTCATGTCCGCAAGCGGTCGGCCCTCGAAGAGGATTTCCCCCCCATCGGGGGTCAGCAGCCCGATGATCAGTCTCAGCATGACGCTTTTGCCCGAACCGCTTTTACCGATCAGGGTCGTCACCTCGCCGGGAAAGACCCGGAAACTGGCACCCCGCAAAACGTGGTTGGAGCCGAAACTCTTGCTCACATTTTTAAATTCGATCAGGGGCTGCTTCATCACGGCCTACATCAGAAAAGAGGTCAGCACATAGTCCACGACCAGGATCATCACGCAGGATTGGACCACCGCCGAGGTGGTCGACAGGCTGACGCCTTTGGCCCCGAACCCATCGGCCCGCTTGTGGGTATAGTACCCCTGATAACAGCAGATCGACGCCACCACCAAGGCAAACACCACGGACTTGATGAAACCACCGGTGACGTCCTCCAGCAGAACCCCCGATTCCACCCGCGCATAGTAGATGTGCGGGTTGATCCCCAGCAGGACCGAGCCTGTCAGGTAGCCGCCGAAAATGCCGACCACATCGAAAACCGCCGTGAGCAGTGGAAAGCTGATCAGGCAGGCGGCAATTTTGGGGCTGACCAAAAACCGCAGCGGGTCGATGTCCATGGTTTCGAGGGCGTCGATTTGTTCGGAAATCCGCATGATCCCGATTTCCGCCGCCATCGCCGACCCGGCCCGCCCGACCACCATGATGGCCGTCAGCACCGGCCCCAGCTCACGTACCAGGGAGAGCGCCACGGCCGCGCCCAAAAAACCCTCGGAACCAAATTTCACCAGGCTGTAATACCCCTGGAATCCGAGCACCATACCGGTAAAAGCCCCGGTCAGGCAAATGACCAGAACCGATTTCATCCCGATGAAATAAACCTGGTGAACAATCTTGGCGATCTGGAGCGGCAGGCTGAAGATATGCCAGAGGCCCTTGAGCGTGAAGAGCGTGAAGACCCCCAGTTCCCGGACCGTTCCGATGGCGCCGGCACCGAGCCGGGCCAGCGGGCTTTTCACTTCTGCTACGAGATCCATCCGACGTTTCCTCAGTGACCCATGGTGTGTGGTAAAATTTTCGAATCTAAGGGTTGGGCGAATCACCTCCGCGCAAACCCGGAGGGACGCCGCAAACCGAAAGCGGGGCCTGCTTTCAGAAAGCGTGGTTGGCCAGTGCGGGTTGGAATGCCGGTGCAACGATTTCCGCTACGGTCGATCCGGGCCGGTTCACCCGTCGGGCGGGCAGTTCGCGGCGGCCGGCATCCTGCAACAATCCATGAAGATTTTAAGAATGAAGATATAAGTGTTCTTTTGGCGGGATGTCAAGATAGAAAGCGCGCTCCGGGCACCGGATCCCCTGAGGGGACGCTGGGTGGCTGGGTGCGAAAAGCGGCAACACCCGGTAACTGCCGCTCAATTGGGGGTCGCCGGGGACCCTTTTGCCCACAAACGGTTTGCCAGCGCCGCAAACAGCGGTTGCAGAC
>JASFIY010000364.1:0-3791 GCA_050122415.1 Desulfobacteraceae bacterium | reverse complement strand
CTATTTTCCTGGGCCTGCTGGTGGGGGCGACCATGAACGCCGAGAATTTTCTGCAGCCCAAGGTGATCTTCATCTTTTTCCTGGGACTTACGGCCTTCATGTTCAGTACGGCCACCGGCATCCTGCTGGCCAAGCTGATGAACCTCTTTTCGCGCAACAAGATCAACCCGCTGCTGGGCGCCGCCGGGGTCTCGGCGGTGCCCATGGCCGCCCGGGTGGTGCACAAGGTGGCCGCCGAGGCGGACAAGAAGAATTATCTGCTGATGTACGCCATGGGCCCCAATGTCGCCGGCGTGATCGGCACGGTGGTGGCGGCCGGCATATTTTTGACGCTGCTGGGGTGAGGGACCAGCCCCCGGCCTTGCGGCGCCGGTCGCGTTTCGTGAAACTTAATTCCAAATTATGGAGGGATCTGAAATGGCAGAAGAAATTTTAGCCCCGCTGGCGGGAAAAGTGGTAGCGGTGAATATCGCGGTCGGGGATGCGGTCGAGGAGGACGAGGAAGCCATGGTGATCGAGGCCATGAAGATGGAAACGCCGGTGTTCATCCCCTGCAACGGCACCGTCAAGGAGATCCGGGTCAAGGAAGGCGCCGAGGTCGAAGAGGACGATGTTCTGGCGGTGATCGAATAGTCACCGGATCCAACCACAGGAGTGAAAGATGCGACCGTATTTTGAAAAGATGGCCGATTTCGGCCGTGAATTGAAAAAAGGCGCCCTGAAGCGCACCGACGAAAACCTGGCGCAGCTCAAAGCGGTGGAAGCCGAGGTGGCCCAGGCCGTCGAAGGGGTCAAGAATGCCGGCTTCCCCGCCGAGAAGATCAACGCCCGGGGCCAGATGACGGTCTGGCAGCGGCTGGAGTACCTGCTGGAGCCCGGCACCTGGTGCCCGCTGCACACCCTCTTCAACCCCCTGGACAACGAGGAGGGCACCACCAACGTGGTCGACGGCCTGGGTAAAATTTCCGGCAAGTGGGCCGTGATCGTCGGCTTCGACAACAAGGTGATGGCCGGCGCCTGGCTGGCCGGTCAGTCCGAGAACATCCTGCGGGTGACCGATCTCGCCAAGCGCCTCAACCTGCCCCTGGTCTGGCTGGTGAACTGCAGCGGCGCCAAGCTGCCGGAGCAGGAGAAGTTCTACGCCAACCGGCGCGGGGCCGGGACCCCGTTCTTCCGGCACGCGGAGCTCGAACAGATGGGCATTCCGGTCCTGGCGGGAATCTACGGCACCAACCCGGCCGGCGGCGGCTACCAGGGGGTCAGCCCGACGGTTCTTTTCGCCCACAAAAACTGCAACATCGCCGTGGGCGGCGCCGGGATCGTCTCCGGGATGGCCCCCAAGGGCGGGTTCGACACCGAAATGGCCGAAACCCTGATCGAAAAGGCCAAACACTTCAAGGCCAAGCCGCCCGGATCGGTCAAGATCCATTACGACCAGACCGGCTTTTTCCGCTACGTGTATGAGGAGGAGCAAGGGGTGCTGGACGGCCTGAAGGAGTTCATGGCCGACATGCCCGCCTACCACCCCAAGTTTTTCCGGGTGGCGGAGCCCAAGGCGCCCCGCTTTCCAGTGGATGACATCTACCGGCTGCTGCCTCTGGATCCCAAAAAAGTCTACGATTTCGAGGAGATTCTGGCGCGGCTGGTGGACGGCAGCGAGCACATGGAATTTCGGCCCGACTACGGCCCCGAGGTCTACACCGGGCTGTGCAAGGTCGACGGCTTTCTGGTGGGCTGCATCGGCAACCGTCAAGGCTACCTGGGCAAGGGCTACCCGGAGTATGCCGATTACCCCGGCATCGGCGGCAAGCTCTATCGCCAGGGGCTGATCAAGATGAACGAGTTCGTGACCCTCTGCGGCCGCGACCGCATTCCCATCGTCTGGCTGCAGGACACCTCCGGCATCGATGTCGGGGACGTCGCCGAGAAAGCCGAACTGCTGGGATTGGGGCAGTCCCTGATCTATTCCATCCAGCAGACCGAGGTCCCCATGATGCTGATCGTGCTGCGCAAGGGCTCGGCGGCGGCACACTACGTGATGGGGGGCCCCACCGCCAACCGCCACAACGCCTTTTCCCTGGGAACGGCGGCTTCGGAAATCTACGTGATGCACGGTGAGACGGCTGCCGTGGCCACCTACGCCCGCCGCCTGGTGAAGGAAAAGGAGGCCGGGCGGCCGCTGGAGCCGGTGATCGAGAAGATGAACCAGCTGGCCCGGGACTACCACGACAAGTCCCGGCCGCTTTTCTGCGCCAAGACCGGGATGCTGGACGAGATCGTTCCGATCTCGGATCTGCGCGGCTACCTGGTGGCCTTTGCCGGCGCGGCCTATCAGAATCCCCGCTCCATCTGCCCCCAGCACCACATGCTGCTGCCCAGAGTCATCAAGGGCTGAAAGCGGCGGGGCCCCGTTCGTCCGGGGCCCCGTCCGATTTCTTTTCGTCACGCCCGCCCGGCGCCGAAGCTTTTGACTGCCGCCAGCCCGCCGATCAGCGGGCCGTTTCCCGTTTCCCCGCCGTCGTCCGGCAGAGCTTGAGCCCCGGCATGACCGTGTTGCGGCCGGCGGCTTTGGCCTTGTAGAGCATGGCGTCGGCCTCCCGCAGCAGCCCCGCTTCATCCAGGTCGCCGTGGATTGCGGAAACCCCGAAACTGGCGGTCACCGAAAGGTTGCGGCCGTCGGGAAGTCCGACGGCCAGCTTTTCAATTTTGGCGCGCAGCCGTTCGGCCAGTTCCATGGCGTGGGATTTTTTGGTTTGCGGCAGGATCACCACGAACTCCTCCCCGCCGTAGCGGGCCAGGTAATCCCCCTTGCGGATGGTGCCCAGAACGGTCGCGGCCACTTCCTGCAGGACGCGGTCCCCGGCCTGATGGCCGAAGCGGTCGTTGACCTGCTTGAAATGGTCGAGGTCGAAGATGATCAGGGAAACCTCCTGGCCGTAGCGGTGGGCATTGGCCACCTGATGGGCCAGCTGGCGGTCCAGGCCCCGGCGGTTGTAGCAGTTGGTCAAGGGGTCGATGGCCGCCGCGTTTTCCAGCCTTTGGACGGTCATCCGATGGGACAGGGCAACGCCCAGGGTCTTGATCAGGGTTTGCAGGATCTCATCGTGGTAGGCGAACATCCGCCGGTTGGGCAGCACGTAGAGCCGTGCGACGCACGCGCCGTCCAAGAGCACGTAGGACAGGAGGTCGGCGGGCTCGAAGGCCACCGGGGCACCGGGGGCTTCCGTCTCTTGCCGCAGCGGACGGATCTCCAGGGCCTCGGTCCGGCTGAAATCCTTTTGCAGGATGTTTTGCAGGGCGGGACGGCTCAAGCGGGGATCGACCCAGGCGGTGAGCCTCTCTTCGTCCTGGACCGCGAAGGCGAACATCTTGTAGTTCAAAAGCGCCTTCAGACACCCCCCGACCTCGCGCAGAATCTCTTCCAGACTGCGGGCCTGGTTGATCTTGAGGCTGCAGCGGTTGAGGGTTTTGTAGTCCGCGCCTTTATTCAGGCCCCAAAAGAGGTTCAGCAGCGCCAGGGTGCGGCGGCGAAACGATCTGATCTCCTGGTTTGGCATGATCCGGTTTCCTTGCTTCAGATGAGTGCCAGCGGCCTGCCGAGAAGCCAAGCATTTTTTGTACCAAAACTACAACTAACTGAAATTAAGCAATATTTAAGATTTCCAGGAGCGATGGGCGGCAAATCCTGCCCGGCGATGATTTGGATCGGGGGTGTGGCGGGCAAAATGTACTGGGCGGCCGCCGAAGCCCCCCGGCCGTTGCCCGGCGGCAGGCGGGTGCGGGGCCGGGGG
>JASFIY010000363.1:0-3792 GCA_050122415.1 Desulfobacteraceae bacterium | reverse complement strand
GATATAATCCGCCAAATCGGATGCCAGCCACACGGCGGCCCGCCCGATATCTTCGGGCTCGCCGATGCGTTTGTAGGGCACCAGCGCCATCAGCGCTTCATAGGCTTCAGGGGTCTGCCAGGCATCGGTGTTGATCGGCGTGCGAATCGCACCCGGGGCGATACTGTTGACCCGGATGCGGTAAGGCGCCACCTCCTGGGCGATGCTTTTCGTCATCAGCATCACCCCGCCCTTGCTGGCCGCATAGTCCACATGACCGGCCCAGGGAATAATCTCGTGCACCGAGCTCATGCAAATGATCTTGCCGGCCGCGCAAGAAATCTCGGGAACCACGCTGCGGCGTTTGAATTCGCGGACCGCTTCTCGGGCACAGAGAAACTGACCCGTCAGGTTCACGTTGATGACCCGATGCCACTGGTCCAGCGTCATCTCGTCAAACGGGGCATCCTGCTGGAGCCCGGCGTTGTTGATCAGAATGTCAACGGTCCCCATCTCGGCGATCATCTTTTCGAAGATGGCGGATACCTGCTCTTCCCTGGAGACGTCGGCACGGTGGGCGAGGGAGCGGCGACCACCCCGTCGTCGAAGAACTGCAACTGCGGTTCGCTGCGGGCATTGTCGAATTTGGTTCGAACGCCAGCCGCAACGGCATTTCGCCTTCACGTACCTTTACCCGTCGGTAGACTGTGCCCGGGGCGTGCTTGTCGGCGGGCAGCGGCATGAAATCGGTCAGCTCCATGTGCGCCCCGCTGCGGGTGCGAAACCTTGTGACCAGAATATTGGTGCGCGGCCGGTAAGCCGCCGCCGAATCCCAGGCTTCTTCGGGCTGGATCCGAAACCGGCCGCCGATGCGGTCGTCGAGCAGGGCTGCGAACACCGCAGGCGAATCGATGGCCGGCAGACACAGCCAGTCGATGGCGCCATCGCCCGCAATCAGGGCGATGGTCTGCAGGTTGCCTATGATGCCGTAGTCGTTGATCTTGCGATACATTCGTCGCCTTGTTCCGCGATCCGGTCCTGGTCGGTTTCCCAACGCTGCAACCCCGACACCGGCCTCCTCATAGAGATTTTATTTTCGCGGTGACGGAACGGCACAGGCCGTAATAGCCGTCGTCATCCTTGCGCCTCGGCCGGGCAAGATTGATGCGGATCTCTTCCCTGATGCGCCCCGGCGCTTTGTCGAAAAGCAGAACCCGGTCGGCCAGCAGCACCGTTTCCCCCACGTCATGGGTCACGAAAACGATGGTGTGGGACAGTTCCCCCCACAGCCGCAGCAGCAGATCCTGCATCTCCTCGCGCGTCTGGGCGTCCAGGGCCGCAAACGGTTCGTCCATGAGGAGCGCTTCGGGCTCCAGGATCAGCACCCGCGCCAGGGCCACCCGCTGCTTCATGCCGCCGGAGATTTCCGCCGGCAGATAGCTGCCGAAATCCGTCAGCCCGACCAGCGACAGGAAGCGGTCCACCTTCTCCTCCTTTTCCCGGCGGGTCATCGGGCGGCCCTTCAAGCCGAAGGCGATGTTTTCCCTGACGGTCAGCCAGCCAAACAGGGCATCCTCCTGGAATACCATGCAGCGGTCCGGCCCGGGGCGGGTGGCGGGTCTCCCGTTGATCCGGACAGCGCCGGTGCTGGGGGGCACGAAGCCGGCCAGAATTTTGAGCAGGGTCGACTTGCCGCACCCGCTGGGGCCCAGAATACAGAGAAACTCGCCGCGCCGGACCGTGAACCCGATGTCCTGCAAGACCGTGATTTCTCCCGATTCGTTGACGGCAAAACGCTTGCTCAGGCGCTCCACCGCGAGAATATCCGGTGAGGCCGCGGGTCGCTTTTTCGAAGAGACAATCTGCAGGTGCGCCTTCACGCCATTCTCCGTGCGCTTTTGAAGCTGAGTCGCAACACCTGGTGGAGTCCCAGATCGCACAGCCGCCCGATGAGGGCGATCAAAATGATCCCCACCACGATGATGTCGATCCGGCCGAGCATGCGGGCGTCCATGATCAGGGCGCCCAGTCCGTTGGGCACGCCGGTCAACTCGCCCAGGACCAGGTAGGCCCAGGAGATGCCCATGCCCAGGCGCAGCCCGGTGATGATACTGGGCATCGCCGCCGGCAGCAGAATCGCGAACGTGCCCCGCAGGCGGCGGACCCCCATCATGGCGCCGGCCTGCAGGAGGGTGGGGTTGACCTGGCGGGCACCGGCCTCGGTGTTGAGGTAGATCGGGAAAAAAGCCGCCAGGGCCACCAGAAAGACGGTGGTTTTGATGCCGATCCCGAACCAGACCATGGCCAGGGGCAGCCAACTGATGCCGGGAACGGCCCGCAGGGCGTTGATCGTGGTGCTCAACAGGCGGTTCACCAAGGCCAGCCGGCCGGAGAGAACCCCCAGCGGAATGCCCGTGATCACCGCCAGCCCGAAACCCAGCAGCACGCGCGTGGCGCTGGCGGTGAAATCCTCGAGAAACCGGCCCCCATAAGCCGCATCTGCGGCGTCGCCGAAAAGATAGGATGAAGCCGTCGCCAGCACATCCTTGGGATGCGGCAGCAGATAGGGCGGCGCCAGGCCGGTTTCGCACACCGCCAGCCAGGTCATCAAAAGAACTCCCGGAAGCAGCCAGCTCAGCCAGCGATGCGGCTGCGCCATCGCAACGAATCGGCGTATCATTTGAGTTCGCCCCTTGCCTGGTTGACGAAGGAGAGGTCGAACAGCCGGTCGTAATCCGGCTGGCGCTCGATGATGCCCAACGCCTGCATGCGGCTGCCGAGCGCCTCGGCCTGCCGGACGAAGGTTGCGTCCATGTCCCAGGCCAGTTCCATGTTGGGCGCCGCGGCCTCCAGGACATCGATAGGCGTGCCGAAGTCAGACGCCTGTTTCAGCCACTGCCCGGGGTGATCGACCAGAAAGCGCGTGGCCCTGGCATGCGCCAGCACCAGGGCGGCCACCTGGTCGGGGCGTTCTTCAATGGCGGCGCGCGTGACCAGCATCCCGGCGTTGATGGTCCCCACCGAATCGTCGTAATAGGGATAGGCGAGAATTCTGCCGTAGCCCTGCTTGACGGCCAGGGTCGGAAAGGGCTCGCCGGAAAGGAAGGCGTCGATGCTCCCGCCCGCCAGGGCCGTTCCCATGTCGAAAAAATCCACCCGGACCAGCGTGACATCCGTTTGCGGCGAAATGCCGTTGCGCGTCAGCGTCTCCCGCAGCAGGATTTCGTGCATCGTGCCGGGAACATAGCCGATGGTTTTGCCTTTCAGGTCGGCCTCGGTTTGGATCGGGCCGTCTTTTTTGACCACCAAGGCCGAGCACTTGTTGCACAGCGCCGCCACCACCACCACGGGTTGACCCGCCGCGGCGGAATAGATCGCGTGGGCCAGGGTGGTGCCGCACATCTCCAGGCTGCCTGCCAAAAGCGCCGTTTTCTGGTCGGCCGGGTTGGTGAATGGGAAAACCCGGGTTTTCATCGAATCGGGAAGAAACTGGTCATAGAAAAACGGCTGGATGGTTTGGGCCGTTTTCCAGGTGCCGACCGGCACCGGTCCGCCGGCCGGCGATGACAGCGGCTGAAAAGCCAGGGATAGGGTGGAGAACAGCGCGATCCAAATGCATCTGGCGATACGTGCCATGGAAAGTCTCCATTTTCCTAAAATTGATGAATCGGTAAAAAGTCAAAATTGGAGATGGTGGTGAAAAAAGTTCAAGTTGCGGCGCGCAAATCTCAGCGGCGTGAGGCGTACTTATAATACGCCGCAGCGACTTCGAGATGCAGCGCAACGCAGAAATTGGACTTTTTACGCCGCCAT
>JASFIY010000362.1:0-3801 GCA_050122415.1 Desulfobacteraceae bacterium | reverse complement strand
GCGATTGTGCGGTTCTACAGCCGGACCTGACCCGGCTCTCAACTCCGGCGGGCGGGGGCATCCGGCCGCGCGCCAACCGCCGGCGCCGACGGCACATCCCGGCAAGGCCCGAGGAGGGCGCCATGACCCCCTACCTGGAAGAACTTCCGGCATCCGTGGAGACCATCGCCGCCCTCAAGGAATGTATTCTGACCAACATCGTGCTGCTGGGGCAGATCCCGGCGCCGACCTTCAAGGAAAAACAGCGGGCGACCGCCTTTCTCGAACGGCTGGCCGAATTCCAGGTGGACGAGTGCACCTTCGACGGCTACCGCAATCCCATCGGGATCATTCGCGGTGAGTCGCGCAGCAAACCGCCGATTTTTATCGTCGCCCACCTGGACACCTTTTTCCCCGTGGACGTCGATCACAATTTCAGCGTTGAGCGCAACACCATTACGGGTCCCGGGGTGTCCGACAACTCGGCCAGCGTCGGGGTGCTGGCCGCCATGCCCGAAATCTTCCGGCGGCTCAACCTGCGCTTTCAATCGGACATCGTCCTGGCCGGCGTGATCCAGTCCCTGGGGTGGGGCAATCTGCGGGGGGTTCGCCATCTGCTGAAAACCTGGTCGACCCCCATCCGGGGAGCGGTGGTGGTGGAGAGCACCGAACTGGGGCGTCTGAATTACGTCGCCGACGGCATGATCCGCTGCGAAATCACCTGCCGGGTTGCGCCCGAAAACCCGGCGGCGCAACGATTCAGGCCCAACGCCATTCTGGTGCTGAACGAGGTCATCAACCAGCTGCTGCAGCTGCGGCTGCCCCAGCGGCCCAGGGCGCGGGTGATCATCGGCAAGATCGCGGGCGGCTTCAAGCATGGCGTGATCGCCTACAACGCCACCCTCGGCTTCGAGATCCAGAGCGATGTCGATCGCATGGTACGGCAGGTCTTTGACGATATCCAGGACATCGTCGACGGCATCGTGCACGAGCACCAGGTGGACCTGACGCTAAAAACCATCAGCAACATCAAGGCCTCGCGCCTGCCCTATCGACACCCCCTGGTCAAAAGCACGGTGGCGGTCATGAAGGCTCTTAACCTCAAGCCCATCAGCGAACCCAGCGAGTCGGAACTCTCGATTTTTCTCTCCCGCCGAATTCCCGCCGTCACCGTGGGCCTGACCCACGGGCGCAATTTCCACCGCGAGGACGCGACCATCGAAATCGCGCCGCTGTTCACCGGCATCGCGCAGGTGGTGGGGATCATCAGAGCCATCGACAGCGGAGTGTGCGACGATGAAAAGCTGGCTTGAAAGCAATACCTTTCACTATTCGGAATTCAGCGACCTCGAGCGTCTGGTGGCGCTCAAGGAGCGCAAAAACCTCTCCATCTCGCTTTGCCTGCCGACCCTCAACGAGGAGAAGACCATCGCCAAAGAGATCGTGATCCTGAAATCCGAACTCATGACCCGGCGTCCCTTGATCGACGAAATCGTCGTGGTGGATTCGGGTTCCACCGACCAGACCCTCGAGGTGGCGGCCGACTACGGGGCGGACGTGTACAGCGCCGCTGAAATCCTGCCCCACCTGGAGGCTTTTCGCGGCAAGGGCGAGAACCTCTGGAAAGCGCTTTACATCACCCGCGGCGATATTATCGTCTATCTTGACGCGGATATCAAAAATATTCACCACCGCTTTGCCTACGGCCTGATCGGCCCCCTGCTGACGTCCGATACCATCAAGTACAGCAAGGCCTTTTACGACCGCCCGATCGCCACCGGCAAAAACAAGATCCGGCCCACCGGCGGCGGTCGGGTGACCGAGCTGGTGATCCGTCCGCTTTTTTCGCTCTTTTTCCCGGAACTGACCCAGATTCTGCAGCCCCTTTCGGGCGAGTATGCCGGCTACCGGGAAGTGTTCGAAGAGATCCCGTTTCCCATCGGCTACGCGGTGGAAACCACGATGATCCTGGACATCTTCAAGCAGCGGGGGCTGGCGGTGATGGCCCAGGTGGACCTGGAAAAGCGCATTCACCGCAATCAGGACACCCGGGCGCTGGGCAAGATGGCCTTTGTCATTCTGAAAACCTTCTGCCAGCGGCTCCAGCAGATGAACCTGATGGATTGCCGCCAGGAAATCCACAACGAGATGATCCAGTACAACCTGGTGCGCACCGATTATCAACCGGACATTTTTCGGGTCGAGGGCCTGGAGCGGCCGCCGATGATCCAGATTCCGGAATACCGCGCCAAGTTCAAGCGCGGCGCGGCGTGAACGCGGCAGCGGCGCGCCGGTGATCCAACCAGAAAGGAAGCGACCCCTTGGGTGCCATCACACTCGTCGACCCCTTCAACCGCCATCTGAACTACCTGCGGGTGTCCATCACCGACCGTTGCAACCTGCGCTGCGTCTACTGCGTGCCGCCGGGAGGGATAGTCAAACTTTCGCATTCCGAAATCCTGCGCTACGAGGAGATCCTGCGGGTGATCCGGGTGGGTGTCGGGATGGGGATCACCAAGGTGCGCGTCACCGGCGGCGAACCCCTGGTCCGGCAGGGGGTCTACGATTTCCTCGCCGAGCTAACCCGCACGGCCGGTCTGGAGGACGTGTCGCTGACCACCAACGGCGTGCTGCTCAAGGCCAACATCGAGCGCCTCCGGCAGGCCGGCGTGAGGCGCCTCAACGTCAGCCTGGACACCCTGAACCGTGATAAATACCGCCGGATAACGGGCTTTGACTGCTTTGACGGCGTCTGGGAGGGGATTCAGCTGGCGCTGGAAGCCGGTTTTGCGCCCATCAAGATCAACGCCGTCGCCCTGATCGGCGTCAATGACGACGAATTGCTCGACCTGGCGCGCCTGTCGCTGGCCTATCCCTTCCACGTGCGCTTCATCGAGTTCATGCCCATCGGCAAATCCCGCCTGAGCACCGACCAGCTGCTGCTGACCGCCGAGATCAGACGCCGCCTCAGCGCCCTGGGCCCCCTGACCCCTGTCGGCCAGGGGGTTTTCGACGGCCCGGCCCGGCGTTTCCGCTTCGCCGGCGCCCCCGGGGAAATCGGCTTCATCAGCGCCCTCAGCCACCATTTCTGCAACCACTGCAATCGCCTGCGCCTGACCGCCAGCGGCCAGCTGCGCCCCTGTCTGCTGGCCGACCACCACGAGGACGTCAAAACCGCCCTGCGGCGGGGCTGCAGCGACCGCGAGCTGGCCGAGATCTTCGCCGCCGCCGTGCGCCGCAAGCCCATCGATCACTGCCTGGCGGCCGACCGGCGCCTTCCGGTGAATGGCCAGATGTGCAGCATCGGGGGGTAGATGAGCGCAAAAGGAAGCCCGGGCCGCGGAAGTGGAGGCAACCTTTTCTCGCACGAATCCTGTGGCGGCCCGGGCCTTTGGCCGCCTGCGCGCGGCGCTGGTTGGGCTGGCAAGCAACAGCCCCCCGCAGGCTGCCGGCGTGTGGCGGCTGGGTCCCCGCTTACCAGTTCACGCGCCGCGAATCAAGCTCGAGGGTTTCCCGGAAAGTCCACTTTCTGCGTTGCGCTGCATCTCGAAGCCGCTGCGGCGTAAAGGTGTGCGCCTCACGCCGCTGGGATTTGCGCACCGTAAAATGCTTTTTTCGAAACCGTCTGGTTTTCGACTTTTTACCGCTTCATCCAGCCTGATCGGACGGTCTCCAGGACTCCAGGCGCGTCCCCGGAAGGGCCGGTCGCAGCCGCCGGGCGAACCAGTGCACGTCGAGCTTGTACCGAATGTGAAACAGATGCGCCGGTGCCCGGCTGTCGGACGCCCCGAACCCCGCAACCGGGCTGAAGTGCGTCCGGTG
>JASFIY010000361.1:0-3803 GCA_050122415.1 Desulfobacteraceae bacterium | reverse complement strand
ATTAAAATTCCCGGGGCCTCACAACAGATCATCGATGGGGGTATGTTCAAGGCCGAACGCATCGGCTACGGCCTCATAGGTGACCTTGCCGTCGATGACATTGGCGCCCAGTTTGATGTCGGTGTTCTTTTGCATGGCCGCCTTCCAGCCCTTGTTGGCGATCTCCACCGCATAGGGCAGGGTGGCATTGGTCAGTGCCATGGTCGAGGTCCGCGGCACCGCCCCGGGCATGTTGGCCACGCAGTAGTGGACCACGCCGTCGACCGTGTAGATCGGGTTGCCGTGGGTCGTGGCCTTGGAGGTTTCAAAGCAGCCGCCCTGGTCGATGGCCACATCCACCATGACGGTGCCCGGCTTCATGGTTTTGAGCATTTCGCGGGTGATCAACTTGGGCGCCTTGGCACCGGGGATCAATACCGCACCGATGATGACGTCGGCCCGCTTGATGAGCTCCCGCAGCGTCGCGGGGCTGGAAAAAAGGCCGAAACAGTTGGCCGGCATCACGTCGCTCAGATACCGCAAGCGGTCGAGGTTGTTGTCCAGCACGTAGACCTTGGCGCCCAAGCCGCAGGCCATCTTGGCGGCGTTGATGCCGACGATGCCGCCGCCGATGACCACCACATTGCCCGGGTCCACCCCCGGCACGCCCCCCAATAGAACGCCGTGTCCACCCTGGGCCATTTCCAGATACTTGGCCCCCTGCTGAATCGCCATTCTGCCGGCCACCTCGCTCATGGGGGTCAACAGCGGCAGGGAGCGGTCGGGCTTTTGGATGGTTTCATAGGCGATGCAGACGGCCCTGCTCTTTATCAGGGCATGGGTCAATTCCTCGGCCGCCGCCAGATGCAGGTAGGTGAAGACGATCTGGCCTTCCCGAATCAACTCGTACTCGGCCGGCAGCGGCTCTTTGACGTGCATCACCATGTCGGATCGTTCAAATATTTCGCGGTTTGTCCCAATTATCTCCGCGCCGGACTTGAGATAGGTGGCGTCCTCGAAGCCGCTGCCCTTGCCGGCCCCCTTTTCCACCAACACCTTGTGGCCGTTGGTGATCATCACCTCGACCCCTGCCGGGGTCATGGACACGCGATTCTCCTCTGTCTTGATTTCTTTCAAAATTCCGACGATCATTGGTTTCTCCTCCTTTGGGTTCAAACTATCGCGGGTTCTTATCCTGCGTCAAAAGATAGCGTGCTTCTGAACCATTTTCCTTAGGCTCTTCATTACACTGGAGGAAAATTTTTGCCAATTAGATACACGAAGGAAAAGTCGGAAGGGGTGCAGAAATTTTTAGCACCGTTCGTCACATCTTATCCTGCCGCGGATCAGAACCCCGGAGAACAGAGCCGGTCATGCAGCCAGCCCCCAAGACCACCAACATCATCCTGTATTGCCGCAAGTGGGGCCCCACGGTCCGCTTTTACCGCGACCAGCTGGGCCTGACCGTGACCTTCGCCAGCGACTGGTTCGTTGAGTTTCGTCTGAATGCCCTTTCCCGGTTGAGCATCGCCGATGAAAAACGCGCCACCATCAAGGGCTGCGGGGGCAGGGGGGTTACCCTGGCGCTGGAGGTGGAGGGGATTGCGGCCCTGCGGGAATCGGCCCTGAAAAGCGGGTTGGCGCCGACGGCCATTCGCAGCCATCCCTGGGGCGCCTGGGTGTTTTACCTTTTCGATCCCGAGGGGCACCGGCTGGAGTTCTGGCAGGCGCGGGCCTCCGATGGGGGGTCGGGCCCGGAAAAGGGCGGTCAGGTTTTGATCTGAATGATCCCGCGGCTCGGCTGGTGGGGAAAGTCTTCCAGGGGGGCCAGATCGTCCTTGTCCCGCATAAAGGTCGGCTCGCTTTGCAAGTAGTGCACGATGGCCGCGGCCACCGCCTTCAGGGAGGCCATACGGGCGCGCTCGTAGCCGTGTGAGCCGTCGACCCCGAAGCAGACCAGCGCCGTGCGGGTGTCGTTGCCGGCCTCGATCGCCGAGGCGGAGTCGCTGCGGTAGAAGCGGAACACGTCTTTGGCATAGGAGATGCGGTTGTCCCGGCAGATCCTGACCAGTTTGCGGCTGAGATGATAATCGAAGGGGCCGCTTTGGTCCATCATCCCGATGGTCACGCCGTCCTCCAGGGCGTTTTGGCCCGGGGCCAGCGGGGCGTGATCGATGACCACCATCTCCGCCACGTCAACACAGACCGCCGCCGAGGCGCCGTTGCCGACCTCCTCGAAGACCGTGAAGACCAGATGGCAATCCACGGGCAGCGCGGCCCCTGCATCGCGGATGGCCTTGGCGGCGGTCAGTAAGCTCGCCACGCCCGCCTTGTCGTCCAGGTGCCGGGCGTTGATGAAGCCGTTGGGGGTGATCTCGGGCAGGGCGTCGAAGGCCACGAAATCCCCGACCGAAAAGCCGGCCGCCTGCAGTTCGGCCTTCGATCCGGCGCTGACGTCCACCCGGATTTCGATGTGATCCCAGCCGGTGGGTTGGCTGTCCACCGCGTCGCCGAAAACATGTCCGGAGGCCTTGAGGGGCAGAACGGTTCCCCGCTGCGGGCCGCCGTCGGTGAAGACGGTCACCCGCCCGCCCTCGGCGAATCGGCTGGACCAGGTGCCGATGGGGGCAAGCCCCAGCCGTCCGTTTTCTTTCAGCCGGCTGACCATGGCCCCCAAGGTGTCCAGGTGCGCCGTCACGGCGCGATCCAGAAGCTTCCCCTCACCCCGCAGGGTCGCCCGGATGGCGCCCCGCCGGGTGACGTTGACCTCCAGCCCCAGGCGCTGGAGTTCCTGGCCGACAAAATGGACGATCTGATCGGAGTACCCCGAGGGGCTGGGAATGTTCAGCAAGGAAAGCAAGGTTTCCTGCAGGTAGGCCGGGTCGATCGCTCTCATCGGCTCAGGCCTGCATCGCCGGCTGGCCGGTGGCCGCGGTCTGGGGAAAAAGAAAGTCGATAAAGCGCTCGGCCGTCGGCTGCGGCTCGTGGTTCGCCAGCCCGGGGCGCTCGTTGGCTTCGATGATCCAGTAATCCGGGCGGGTCCGGTCGGGCACGATGAGATCCAGCCCGGTGACCGGGATCTTGAGGGCCCGCGCGGCTTGCTCGCCCGCCGCGGCCAGTTCCGGGTGAATCTCGCCGGTGACATCGGTGATGGTGCCCCCGGTGTGCAGGTTGGCGGTTTTGCGCAGCGGAATTTTTTCCTCCGCCGGGGGTACCTCCTCCAGGTCGTGGCCGCTCAGCCGCAGGCAGCGCTTGGTTTCAGCATCCAGCGGCAGACGCCCTTCGCCGCCCGTCGCGGCCGCCCGCCGCCGGTTGTACTTTTCGATCAGGGTGCGCACGCTGTGCTGTCCGGTGCCGACGATCACCGGCGGCCGGCGCACGGCGGCGGCCACCATCCGGTAGTCGATCACGATCAGCCGCAGGTCCTCACCGGCGACCAACTCCTCCAGGACAACATCCGGGCAGTAGCGGCGGGCGCGCCCGATGGCCGCTTCCAGATCCGCTTCGGTCCTGAGATCGACGCTGATGCCGTTCCCCTGTTCCCCCCGGGCCGGCTTGACCACCAGGGGCCCCAGGGTCGCCAGAACCTTGCGGTTCTCTTCGGGCTTCCCCGCGCGCTGCTGGCGGGGCACTTTCAGGCCGGCCGCCCGCAGGACCCGGTGGGTGACCCGCTTGTCGTCGCATCGGCTCATGGCCACGGCCGAGGTCTGATCGCTCAAGGATTCCCGGCAGGCGACGGTGCGGCCGCCCAGTGTCAGGTCGAAATAGCCGTACTCGGCGTCCACGACCCTGACCCCGATCCCGCGGCGCTGGGCCTCCTTGAC
>JASFIY010000360.1:0-3804 GCA_050122415.1 Desulfobacteraceae bacterium | reverse complement strand
GCCCGCGGGGTGCTCACCGGTTTTGCGGATCACCGTGATGCCGTGGTTCGAGAAATCCACCGAGACATACGCATCGCGCTGGAAGAGCCTGATTTTGCGCTCGTTTTTCATGGAGATGCGGCTGGCAGTGACATTGGCGACGCACCCGTTTTCAAATTCGAGCCGGGCGTTGGCGATATCCACCTCGGGGGAAATGACCGGTATGCCCGCGGCGCGAATGGCCCGGATCTCGGAGCGCACGAAGCTGGCGATGATGTCGATATCGTGGATCATCAGGTCCAGCACCACGCTGACGTCCGTCCCGCGCCCCTTGAAGGTCGCCAGGCGGTGGGACTCGATGAACATCGGCGCGGTGACGATGTCCCGCAGGGCGGTCACGGCCGAGTTGAAGCGCTCCAGGTGGCCCACCTGAATCAGCAGACCGTGGGCGGCCGCATAGGCGATCAATTCGTCCGCCTGATCCAGGGTCGTGGTCATCGGCTTTTCGATCATTAGATCGACGTTGTGCCGCAGAAAATCCCAGCTCACCGCGTAGTGGTCGGCGGTCGGCACGACCACGCTGACCGCGTCGACCTTGCCCAGCAGCTCCCGGTGGCTGCCGAAGGCCCGGGTGCCGAGGCGCGCGGCCACCTCCCGGGCCCGGGTCAGATTCCGGTCCACCACCCCGACCAGCTCCACATCGGACATGGCGGCGTATTTTTCGGCATGAAACTCTCCGAGATAACCCACCCCGACCACCCCCACCCGCAGCTTGGCCATGTGCGTGACTCCTTTCCTACCGGGGCCGGCCCTTGGCTACACCCCGCTGAGGGCGACAATCGCGATGCCGTGGCGGTCGGCCAGGGTGACCATCTGGTGGCGATCGAAGACCACCGCCTTGCCGGCCTCCACCGCCAGCACCCGGGCGTCGGCGGCCTGCATGCTGCGCACGGTATCGGTCCCGATGGCCGGAACGTCGAAGCGGAAATCCTGGTCGGGTTTGCAGACCTTGACCACCACGGCCGTCCCCTTGCCCAGGCGCCCACCGCGACGGATGGCGGCGTCGGTGCCGTCAATGGCCTCCACGGCGAGAACCGAGCCCCCGCCCACAACGACGCACTGGCCGATGTCCAGACGCCCGATCTCTTTGGCCAGGCGCCAACCCAGGGCGATGTCTTTTTCTTCGCTGCGGCTGGGGCGCCGACGGGTCCAGCAGCCTTCGGGGGCCAGCAGCTCCGGCAGCAGAAAGGTGGACGGCCGGATGCGCACCCCTTTTTTTTCGAGAAAATCCGCAAAGCCCCGCAGCAGGCCGTCGTCATGGGTGTGGCGCATTCTGGCGGCCAGGGCGACGGCCTGGATGTCGGGGCGAACATCGCTGAACATCCGGGTTTTGCGGACGGCCCCCATCATGACGGCTTCGCAAACGCCGTGCTGCCGGAAAAACCGAACCAGCCGTGTGAGCTGCCCCAGGTGCAGCCACTCCAGGGCGGCCACCGTGTCGGCCAGGGCGGGGTCGGCCTCGTTGACATACCCCACCGCGTATACCCGGTAACCTTTGGCGCTGGCGGCTCTGGCAAAGATGAGGGGAAACTGGCCGCTGCCTGCGATGAGTCCGATGGGTTGCATGCTGTCCGCGGCGGGCACCCGCCGGCGCCTGCCCCAAAAACTCTCAGCGGGTGATGCCCCGGTGAGAGGATTGAATGAACTTGATGAAGTTGGCCACCTCGGGCACCGGGTCGACCTCGGCGCGGACGCGCTCCAAGGCCTCGTTGAGGGTCAGGCCGATGCGAAAGATGATCCGGTAGGCCTGCTTGAGCAGCGCCAGCGACTTTTCCGAAAACCCGTGCCGCCGGAGTCCCACGCGGTTCAGCCCGTGCAGCCTGGCGCGGTCGCCGGCGGCGATCACGTAGGGCGGCACGTCCTTGACCACGGCGGATTTGCCGCCCACAAAGGCGTATTCCCCGACCCGCACGAACTGGTGAATGGCCACCAGGCCGCCGATGGTGGCATGGTCGCCGATGGTGATATGCCCGGCCAGGGTGGCCGCGTTCGCCAGAACCACGCCGCTGCCCACCCGGCAATCGTGCGCCACGTGGCTGTATGCCATCAGCAGGCAGTGGTCCCCCACCTCGGTCACACCGCCGCCCTCGGCGGTGCCCCGGTGAAGGGTGGTGAATTCGCGGATGATGGTGCCGCGCCCGATCTGAACGTAGGTCTTCTCCCCGGCGTATTTCAGCGATTGGGGCGCTTCGCCGACGACCGCATGCGGAAAAATGCGACACTCCGGCCCGATGCTGGTGTAGGAGTCGATGACGCTGTGAGCACCGATGGTCGTGCCGGCCCCGATGACCACATCCGCAGCCACGACGGCGTACGGGCCGATCGCCACCTGGGCGCCAACCTCGGCCCGGGGGCTGACGATGGCGGTTTCGTGGATCATCCCTTCTCTCCGATGCTGGCCAGGCATTCGGCCTCGGCCACGAGGGCTTCGGACACCTCGGCCCGGCCGGCCATCTTGAAGGCGTTTCCCCGCTGGCGCAGGAAATTGACCCGGAAAATCAACTGGTCCCCGGGCACCACCGGCTTCCTGAACTTGACGTTGTTGAAGCCCATGAAATACACCTCCTGGCCGCGGCGCTCGGGTGGCAGCGACTCGTAGGCGAGGATACCGCCGGCCTGGGCCAGGGCCTCCACGATCAGGACGCCGGGCATGATGGGGTTTCCCGGGAAATGCCCCTGAAAAAAGGGTTCGTTGATGGTCACGTTTTTGAGGGCCACGATATGGTCGCGCGGCAGGATTTCCAGCACCCGGTCCACCAAGAGAAACGGGTAGCGGTGGGGCAGGTAGGCCATGATTTTCTGGATGGGGTAAACGCTCATTTTTTTTCCTCTAACATTTTGAGACGCTTTTCAAGCTCGGCCAGGCGGCGCGCCAGCTCCGGCAGCCGGGGCACTTCGCGGACCACCCGCAGCCAGGTGCGGTGCGCCATGGCGGGCAGCCCCGAGGAGACCACCGTGCCGCTTGGAATGGATTTGCCGACCCCCGCCTGGGGTCCCACGGTCACGTGATCGCCGAGGGTCAGGTGCCCGGCGATGCCCGCCTGCCCCGCCAGGACCGCCCGCTTGCCGATTACGGTGCTGCCGGAGATTCCCACCTGGGCGACGATCACCGAATTTTCGCCGACGGTGACGTTGTGGGCGATGTGGACCAGGTTGTCGGTTTTGACCCCCTGTTTGACCCAGGTGGTCCCGAAGGAGGCCCGATCGATGGTGTTCAGGGCGCCGATTTCGCAGTCGTCGTCGATCCGGACGTTGCCGATGTGGGGAATTTTGCGGTAGCCTTCGCCCTCCGGGGCAAAGCCGAAGCCGTCGGCGCCGATGACCGACCCCGGGTGGAGGATCACCCGCCGCCCGATCCGGCAGCGCCCCATGATGGTGACGTTGGGAAAGATCGTGGTGTCGTCGCCGATGGCAACCTCGTCGCCGATGAAAACCCCGGGGTGAACCGCCACCCGGTCCCCCAGGGTGACGTTTTCACCGATAAAGACCATCGGGGCGATGGCGGGCTCCGCGCCGACCCTGAAGCCGCCCCCGATCTCGGCGGCGGGACTGATTCCGGCCGCCGGACGCGAAAGCGGATGCCATACGTGCAACAGGCGGGCAAAGGCGGCGGCGGGGTTTTCCACCCGGACAAGATCGCGGCCGGCGGCCTCGAAGCCCGGGGGCACCATCAGGGCACCGGCGCGGGAGGCGTCGATCCGCTTGAGGTAGCGGGGTGTTCCCGCCAGGGCGATTTCATCGGGGCCGGCGGTTTCAAAGGCGGCG
>JASFIY010000359.1:0-3808 GCA_050122415.1 Desulfobacteraceae bacterium | reverse complement strand
AGATCAGCACCAGGCTGGCCGGCACCGGCGCGCTCCGCCCGTCCAGGGCGTCCAGGGCGAAGTCCAGGGCAAGGGTGGCGCCGGTGGAATAGCCGATGATGTGGATCGGCTTATCGCCGAGCTTGGCGGCCAGGTGGGCCATGCCCAGCCGGACGGCGGCGGCCATGTCCTCCCAGTGGATGCTGAGCAGCCCCGAGGGGGCCGTGCCGTGGCCGGGCAGGCGCAGGCCGAGGACCCAGAAACGGTGCTGGTTCAGGCTTTGGCCGATGGCTCTTAGGCTGTAGGGGGAGTCCGACATCCCGTGCAGGAGCAGGACCCCGCCGGCAGGTGCTTCGGCCGTCAGTTCGAAGCTGCGGTTCCAGTTGGGTTGGCGGCCCTGGGGGTCGGCGGCGCTGCCCCGGCTGTAGCGTACCAGCGCCTGGGTCGGGCCGGTGGGGGTTTGTGCGACGACCTCTTTCTCCAGCTGGGCGAACAAGCGGTCCTCCAGCCGGCGGTAGTCCTCGAAGGTTCGAACCTCATCGGCCTTGCGGGTGGTGAATTCGGCGGTCAGCGCTTCGGTGTGCCAGGGCTCCAGGGGCAGGCTGGAGCAGCTCTGAATGGTCGGCGCGGCGATGCCGGCCAGGGCGATCAACAAGACCCATCGGAGGCGAGGCGGCAGGCGTTTGATCCCACGGGCGGTGCGTTTCATACCTTCTCCGGGCTAGCGGCCGCGGGTCAGGACCCAGTAGATCGAGCCGTTGGGGGCCTGGACCGCGTATATCAGGCGGCTGCGGGGGGTTTCGGTGTTGGTCAGGCGCAGGAAGACGTCGTCGAAAAACTCCGGCGTTTCCAGGCTGAAATTGTGGAAGTTGCGGGTGCGGTTGACCGGCGTGACATCCACCACGGTGACCTCCTCGCTGTCCGGGGTGTGGTCCACCACGCGCGCGGCCTCCTCCAGCTGGCTCGGGCTGAGGGTGCTTTCCCCCCGCCGCCGGCCCCGGTTGAGGATGCGGCTGGCCACCAGGGCCCGGTCGTTGGAGGAGACGTAGATCGTGGTTTTGCGGGCCAGGGCCTTGAGGGCCTGCTGGAACCGGGTGTCAAACTCCTCGAAGTCGACGTCCGGCGCGGTCAGCATGACATCGGCGATCTCGGTCTCGGCGTCGGCCAGGTCCGCCTGCTCGTAGAGCAGCCGGAAGGCGTCGACGGCCACCTGGGCCCCCATGCTGTTGGCGATCAGCCAGAGCCGCTCGGGCTGGATCTCGCGAATGATCAGCTCCAGGGTGCGGGCCAGTTCCGCCCCGGAGGCTTTGGCCACCCGTTGCGCGCGCCGGTAGCCCCCCGGCGAGCTGCCCTGGTTGCCGGGCCAGTCGAAGAGGAGCACCGGCGTGTTGATGTCCAGCACGTGGCCCAAAAAGGTGGTCTTGCGCAGAGCCGAGGGAAAGGCCTCGCGGAACCCGTGCACCACCACCAGAAGCGCCCGGTAGGGGGACTCCTGAACGAGCTTTTGAACCTGCCCGACAAACGCCGCCCGTTCCAGCGCCTCCACCCTTTGGAGCTTGATCTCCTCGTTCTGGAACCACTCGGTGGGGTTGATGATCATCCCCAGGCCCAGCGTGGGTTCGATCTTGACGTCAAAAAAACCGAACTTGAGCTCCTCCTCGCGCTCGGTCCCGAAGCGCTCCTCCAGCGGCCCCGCATCTCTCTCCGCGCGGCGGTTGGTGACGAAAAAAAAGCGGTACTCCCCCTGCCCGCTGAGCTGCGCGACCTGCATGCGGCGGAACAAAAAGGCCTCGGCGCGCTGCAGGGCGGTGATGGTGGAAGCAAAATAGACCTTGTAGAACCAGAATCCCAGCACTGCCAAAGCCAGCAGGCAGATCCCGATGCCGATCAGCAGGCGGCGTTTGAAGCGGGTCATGGCATCTTCGCTGCCCCCGTTGGGTGCGGTTTCATGTTTATCGGATAGTTAGCGGCAGCCGCCGCGGGAGATCGCAAAAGAAAGGTCGCAGGGGGAAGGGCGCTGGCCCGACCAGGCCTTAGGGGCCTGAAATGTTAAAAAATCATTAAAAACCCGCCCCGTCCTGCCAGCTGTAATTTTCAAGTGGATCCACATACTACTACCACTCTCTGCTTGTCAAGTCAGTAAATCACGCCGATGGGCGCACTGCGGTCGGCGGCGGACAGGCGCAGGGCGGGGGTTGAAGTTTTCCAGGCGTTGGGACTGAGGAAATGTCCTGGTCCGACGGATGCCAAAGCCGCTAGAAATGGTCCCCAATTTGTCTTGACCGTTGCGGGCGAAATAGTTACTAGTTGTAAGTCACCATTGCTAGCCGCTGTAAGGCGGTCACCGACGGCATCCCCGGTACTCGGGGGGAGGTACCACCTCGGGCCGTCGTCAGCTGCTTGGCCATTGGGGTCGGACTGGTTTTATCCGGCAGGCGTCCGGAGTCTTTTCGATTTGGCTGGGGTTTCAACGCTCAAAAGGGGGAGTCGGACATGCGCGCCAATAAACTACTCTGCTCGCTTACCGTTTTGCTCTTCGCGCTGGTCGCTGGCTGTGCCTCCGAAACCGGGGGCACCTTCTCGTCCAACCAGGCCCGGGTTGCACAGTCGGTTTCCTTCGGGACCATCACCCATCTGGCCAATGCCACCATCGAGAACAACCCCAGCGGGTTGGGCGCCGCCGCCGGCGGTGTCGCCGGCGGGGTGGTCGGCAGCACCATCGGCAGCGGGCGCGGCAGCACCCTGGCCACCGTGGCCGGCGCCCTGCTGGGTGCCGGCGCCGGGCAATTGGCCGAGGGGGCCGCACGCAGAAGCCCGGCCCTGGAGATCACAGTCAGGCTGGATAACGGCCAGATAATTTCGGTGGTGCAGGAGCTCGGCGCTGAGGAGCGGACCTTTGCCGTCGGGGACTCGGTGCGGGTTTTACGTGGCGCCGACGGCTCCACCCGGGTGCGCCAGTAGTTTCCGATCCGACCGGGGGGCCTCAGGCGCGCCGCCGCAGCACGCCCAGGGTCTGGACCATGGGCAGCGCGTCGAACCGCCCGCTGCCGCGGGCGATCCGGTAGACCTCTCGGGGGGCCTGGCCGCCCGCGGCGGGGTCCAGGAATATGTCGTGGATCAGCAGATAGCCGCCGGGCATGAGGTGTTCGGACCAGGCGCGGTAATCGCCGTGGGCCGCATCGAAGCTGTGGCCGCCGTCGATGAAGACCAGGGAAAGCGGGGTGGCCCAGCCCCGCGCGGCCAGGGCCGAGGGGCAGACCAGGGGCACCACGGTGTCCTCGAGATCCGCCGCCGCCAGGGTCCTGCGAAAGGCGGGGAAGGTGTCCACGCAGCCATCGATGGGGTCGAAGAGTTCGGGGTCGAAATAGGCCTCGCCGGGCTGCTGTTCCTCCGAGCCGCGGTGGTGGTCCACCGAGAAAAGCACCCCCCCGTGTCGACGGCAGCCGCAGCCCAGATAGACGGTGGATTTGCCGCAGTAGCTGCCGATTTCCAGACAGGGGCCGCGCCTGCTGGCCGCCGCGGCCAGCTCGAAAAGGCGGCGACCCTCCAGCGGATCCAGAAACCCCTTGACCGCTGCTGCCAGACCCTCAGGGCATCTCATCATATCCCCGTGCCAGCACCTCGCGTGGCTTGACGCCGTCCGAGGGCCCCACCACCCCCTCCTTTTCCATGGTTTCGATGATCCGGGCCGCCCGGTTGTAGCCGATGCGCAAATGGCGCTGGACCATCGAAATCGACGCCTGCCCCGTGCGGGTCACCAGGGCCACGGCCTCGTCGTAGCGCTCGTCGAAGTCCGCGGGGGACTCCCCGTCGTTCTGGACCTCGGCGG
>JASFIY010000358.1:0-3811 GCA_050122415.1 Desulfobacteraceae bacterium | reverse complement strand
ACGCCCTCACCATGAGCCCGGCCCTGGCGGCGCTGCTGCTGCGGCCCCCGAAAGAGAAGAAGAACGCCTTCTTCCGGGGTTTCGACAGCTTGTTTCAGAAAACCGAAAACGGCTACCTCGCCGTGGCCAAAACCCTGACCCGCCGGACGGCGATCGTCATGCTGCTCTATCTGGTGCTGCTGGGGGTTACCGGCTGGCGCTTTGCGCTGCTTCCCACCGGGTTTCTGCCCACCGAGGATCAGGGCTACCTGATCGCCAACATTCAACTGCCCGACGCCGCTTCGCTGGAACGCACCGACGCGGTGCTCAAGCGGATCGACGGCATCCTCGAAAAAACGGCGGGCGTTCAGGCCTGGGTTTCTTTGGGCGGCTACTCGGTCATTGACGGGACCAACGCATCCAATGCGGCCACGATCTTCATCACGATGACGCCCTGGGACGAGCGCGGCGACCCCAGCCTGCGGCAGGAAGCCATCATGGGGGCGATCCAGGCGCAGCTGTTCCAAATTCAGGAAGCCGTTGCCTTTGTCTTTACACCGCCGGCGATCCCCGGTTTGGGGGTGGCGGGCGGCTTCCAGATGCAGCTTCAGGACAAGGCCGACGTGGGGCTTCCGGAGCTGCAGAAAATGGTCGACGAGATCCTCCAGGACGGCAACGCCCAGGCCGGTCTGGCCGGCCTCAACAGCACCTTCCGGGCCGATGTGCCCCAGATCTATGCCGAGGTCGACCGCACCAAGGCCAAGACCCTGGGCGTTCCCCTGACGAGCGTCTTCAACACCATGCAGGCCTATCTGGGTTCGGCCTACGTCAACGATTTCAACAAGTTCGGCCGCACCTGGCAGGTGCAGGTGCAGGCGGATCATGAGTTCCGGAACAAGCCCGAAGACATCCGTCAGCTGGACGTGCGTGACGCCTCGGGAAACATGGTGCCGCTGGGGACCCTGATCAGCGTCGATCAGATCCTGGGGCCCCAGACGATCCAGCGTTACAACCTCTACCCGTCGGCTTCCATCACGGGCGCTGCCGCGCCCGGCTTCAGCTCCGGCCAGGCGCTCGACCTGATGGAGCAGTTGGCCGACAACAAGCTGCCCCCCTCCATGGGCTACGAATGGACCGGCATGTCCTACCAGGAGAAACAAGTCGGTTCGGAGGCGATTCTGGTATTCGCCCTGGCCATTGTTCTGGTCTTCCTGGTGCTGGCGGCCCAGTACGAGAGCTGGACCAGCCCCTCGGCGGTTATCCTGGTGGTGCCGCTGGCGGTCCTGGGCACTGTCATCGCGCTGATGATGCGGGGAATGGACAACAACGTTTACACCCAGATCGGCATCGTGCTGCTGATCGCCCTGGCCAGCAAAAACGCCATTCTGATCGTCGAGTTCGCCTCGGAGCAGCGCGCCAAGGGGCTGGGCATCAAGGAGGCGGCCGTGGAGGCGGCCAAACTCCGCTTCCGGCCGATCCTGATGACGTCGATCTCCTCCATCACCGGCTTCATGCCGCTGGTGGTGGCATCCGGCGCCGGGGCCGCCAGCCGGCAGGCCATCGGGCTTGCGGTGGTTGGCGGTATGGCCGCCGCCACGATCATGTCCCTGCTGTTTACGCCGGTGTTTTACGTGGTGATGCAGCGCCTGAGCGAGTTTCGCAAAAAGCCGGCCTTATCCGCCGGGCCGTCCCGGACCGGATCCTCCGAAACCGCGGGTGGTTAAGGATGGGAGGCGGCTGCGGGGGGGGTGCCGACGCGCAGCCACGGTTTTTTAACCCAAAAATGTCTTTTCTCGGAGCGGACGATATCGCCATGATGAGCATACCGCATAAGATCCTTTGGGGCCTGTCCGGTGTTTTGTTGCTTTGTCTGAATGCCTGCACCACTTTAGGGCCAGATTTCTCGCCTCCCAGGGCGGACGTCTCCCCGCAATGGGTAGAGGCTGGTGACAGCCGGTTGAAGGCCGATGCCGCCGAGTTGCGCGACTGGTGGAAAGTCTTCGACGACCCGATCCTGGACGCGCTCATCGAGGAGGCCGCCGACGGGAACATCCCGCTTAAAATCGCCGGTGTGCGGATATACCAGGCCAGGGCGTTGCTGGGCATCGCCGTCGGAGAACTCTACCCGCAGCTGCAGCAGGGCTTCGGCTCATTGACCTTCAACCGGACCAGCGAGCGCGGGCCTTCCGCTCCCCAGCCGGGTGCGCCGGGTGATCCGGATTTTTCTTTCACACAAGGTGAGCTCGGGCTGGGGGCCAGCTGGGAGATCGATTTCTGGGGCCGCTTCCGGCGGGCCGTGGAATCGGCCGAGGCGGACTTTTTCAGCTCCGTCGCCGACTATGACAGCGCACTGGTCAGCCTGACGGCGGACGTTGCCGTGAACTACGTCCTTTACCGCACCTTCGAGGAACGCATCCGGATTGCCCGTGAAAACCTCCAGAACCAGCAGGAGAGCCTGCGCATCGCCCGTTCGCGGTTTGAAAACGGCGCCACCAGCGAACGGGACGTCCAGCAGGCCCTGACCCAGCTCAGCGGCACCGAGGCCACCATACCGCTGCTGGAAACCGGGATGCGCAAAACCCGCAACGCGCTGGGCATTCTCCTGGGGAAAGTGCCGGCGGAGATGGCCGCGGCGCTGGGGGCAGCGGGGGAGATTCCCGCGGCCCCGCCGACGGCGGCGGTGGGAATCCCCGCCGAGCTGATGCGCCGGCGCCCCGACATCCGTGGGGCGGAGCTCCAGGCGGCGGCCCAGAGCGCCCTCATCGGCGTGGCCAAGGCCGACTTGTATCCGGCCTTTTCCCTGGGCGGCAGTTTCGGGTTCCTGGCCAGTGATGTCGGCGCCTTTTCCTTGGACAACATTTTCGATTGGCGCAGCCGGACGGGCTTTATCGGCCCTTCCTTCCAGTGGAATCTTTTCAATTACGGGCGCATCGCCAACAACGTGCGTCTGCAGGATGCGCGCTTTCAGGAACTTCTGCTGAACTATCAGGATACCGTCCTGCGGGCCCAGCAGGAGGTGGAAGACGGGTTGGTGGAATTCCTGCGGGGCCAGGAGCGGGTGGAGCTGCTGACCAAGGCCGTGGCCGCCGCCCGGCGCTCGCTGGAGCTGGCGCTGATCCAGTACCGCGAAGGCGCCACGGACTTCACCACCGTGCTGACCGCCCTGCAGGCGCTGCTGGGCCAGGAGGATCTTCTGGCGGATAGTCTCGGAGACGTGCCCCTGGGGCTGATCGCCGTCTACCGCGCCCTGGGGGGCGGCTGGGAGATCCGGGAAGGAAAGGCCTTCATTTCCCCCGAGGTTCGACAGGAAATGGAAAACCGCACCGATTGGGGCGGGCTGCTGACACCCGTGGGGGTGCAAGTGACCGGCGGCCAGGAAAAACAGCGGCTGATCCGCAAGCCCGACTGGTAGCTTTTTGTTCAGAACCAAAAAATGATGAAAGGAGCCTTAAATGAAACGCAAACTATCCGCCATGCTGCTGGCTGTTTGCCTGACGCTGAGTCTGGCCGCCTGCAGCACCTACTACCAGGTGAAAGACCCGGCCAGTGGCAGCGTCTACTACACAGGCGATATCAAAAAAATGAAAGGCGGGGCTGTCAAATTCAAGGATGAAAAAACCAAAACCGAGGTGACCCTGCAAACTTCGGAAGTCAAAGAGATCTCAAAAGACACCTTCAGCGAGGCTGTTGGGAAATAGAAATAACGGCACCGGTCGATAACTGAAAGGTACGAAACTTGCGGGGGCGCCCGCGCGGGCGCCCCCGCAAGTTTGGGAAGGATACCTGTGAAGGTGAACCGTTGTCGGAGGCGGCCAAAGACACCCATCGAGAA
>JASFIY010000357.1:0-3821 GCA_050122415.1 Desulfobacteraceae bacterium | reverse complement strand
CCTCAAAAAGCCAGTTGCCGGGATAGGCCAAAAAAGCCCGACGATTTTTGAAGCGCTTTCCCAAAAAACAAAGCACCGCTTGCGGTGCTAAACAAAATGGATAAGTACACGGATCGAATGCGTTTGTCAAACACTATTTTGCGACAATTCGGTGATATTTTTTTTTCCCGGCACGCAGCAGAAGTTGGCCGTCTTGAAGGTCTTGGTCGCTTATAATATAATCAAATGTTTCCAGCCTGTTACCATTTAGATAGCCCCCACCCTGCTCGATGAGCCGCCTTGCAGCTCCCCCGGAATCGGATAAACCGACCTGATGAAACAATTTGAAGGCCGGCACACCTTTTTTCAGCCCTTCCATCGAGAGGATGGAGCTGGGCGCAGTTTCATCGCCATCAGCGGAGGTCTGCCTGGGTATGGTACTGGAGGGAAGAAGATCGTGGGGCACCGGTTTGGATCCAAATATCTGTTGGGCCGCCGCGTAGGCCTTATCCGCCTCCTGTGAACCGTGCGCCAGGCGGGTGGCCTCATAGGCCAAGACCGCCTTGGCACTGTTCAGGGCGGCCCCCTGCAGACCGACGGCCGCGATTATTTCCGACATCGGCAAAAGCGTAAACAACGAAAGAAAGCGCTGAACGTCCCGGTCATCCGTGTTCACCCAGAATTGAAAATACTCGTAAGGGCTCGTCCTGTGGGGATCGAGCCAGACAGCGCCCCTGGCTGTCTTACCCATTTTAGCGCCGCTGCTGGTGGTGATCAGGGGGAAGGTGATGCCAAAGGCGGTTTTCTGCTCCTCCCGGCGAATCAAGTCGATGCCCGCCACGATATTGCCCCATTGGTCGCTGCCCCCCATTTGCAGGAGGCAGTTGTGACGCCTGGAGAGTTCCAGAAAATCGTAGGCCTGCAGAACCATGTAATTGAACTCGATGAAGCTCAGGCCTTCCTCGGATTCGATCCGCATCCGGTAGCTTTCAGCTTTGATCATGCGGTTGACACTGAAATGCCGCCCCACCTCCCTCAAAAACGATATGTATTTCAGGGGAACCAGCCAGTCCGCATTGTTCAACAACAGGGCCCGCTCCTGGCTGAAATCCAAAAACCGCGAAAGCTGCCCCTTGATGCCGCGTGCATTTTCCTCCACCATTTCAAGCGTCAGCATATTGCGCATCTCTGTTTTGCCGCTGGGGTCGCCCACCATCCCGGTTCCGCCCCCAACCAGGGCGATCGGCCGGTGACCGAGCCGCTGCATCTGGGCCAGGGCCATGATGGGAATCAAATGGCCGACATGCAGGCTATCCGCCGTGGGATCAAACCCGATATAGCAGGCGGCCCCTTCCCCGGCAAGATAGTCCCGCAGTTCCTGATCATGGGTTGTGTTCTCCACAAACCCTCTTTCCTGCAAAACATCCAAAGCATTGCCCATTTGACAGATCCTCTGCGGCTATTTGTTTGCGTACTCCACGGCGCGGGTTTCACGGATCACGGTTACCTTGATCTGCCCCGGAAAAGTCAGGGACTCCTCGATCCGCTTGGCAATATCGCGGCTCAAAAGCACGGCGTCTTCATCCGAAATAATTTCGCTTTGAACGATGACCCGCAATTCACGCCCCGCTTGGATGGCATACGTGTTTCCGACCCCTTTGAACGAATTGGCAATTTTTTCAAGGTCATCCAGGCGTTTGACGTAATTTTCGAGCAGCTCCTTGCGGGCTCCGGGCCTTGCCCCCGAAAGACCGTCGGCGGCCTGTACCAGGAGGTCATAGACCGAAGCGGGGGGCACATCTTCATGGTGGGCTCCGATGGCGTAGGCCACCCGGGGGGTTTCACCAAATTTCTTGGCCAGTTTTGAGCCGATGACGGCATGGGGCCCCTCTACTTCGTGGTCGATGGCCTTGCCGATATCATGGAGCAACCCCATTCGACGCGCCAGCTTCTCGTTGAGCCCCAATTCGGCCGCCATGATGCCGCACAGAAACCCCACCTCCACAGAATGCTGCAGCACATTTTGAGCATAACTGGTGCGGAACTTGAGGCGACCCAGATATTTCACCAATTCCGGGTGGATGCCGTGGACGCCCAGATCGAAGGCCGCCTGTTCGCCGGCCTCCTTGATGGTGGCATCGACTTCGAGGCCGACCTTTTTAACGATATCCTCGATTCTGGCCGGATGGATGCGACCATCGGCAATCAGTCGGGTCAGGGCAATCCTGGCGACCTCCCGCCGAACAGGGTTGAAGCCTGAGAGAATAACGGCTTCAGGGGTATCATCGATAATCAGGTCGATGCCGGTGGCAGCCTCCAGCGCCCTGATATTGCGGCCTTCGCGTCCGATAATCCGCCCCTTCATCTCATCGCTGGGAAGCTGCACGACGGAAACCGTTCGTTCCGCGACAAAATCGCCCGCGTAACGCTGAATGGCCGTGGCAATGACTTTTTTGGCCTTTTTGTCCGCCTTTTCTTTGGCTTCATTTTCAATACGCTTAATGAGCTTGGCGCCTTCGTAGCGGGCTTCATTTTCCATCGCCCGAATGAGCAGCTCTTTGGCCTGTTCCCCGGTCAGTCCCGAAATTTTTTCCAGCTGCAGCTTTTGCTCTTCAATGAGTCGGTTGAACTCCTTTTCGCTGGCTTCAATCTGCTCCTCTTTGGTTTGCAGTTTTTTTTCTTTCTTGAAAAACTCCCCCTCGCGGTACTCGATCTGTTCCAGCTTGCGGTCAAGATTCTCCTCTTTTTGAATCAGCCGATTTTCCAGTTTTTTCAGTTCGGAGCGGACCTCCTTGGCCTCGGCATCGATCTCGCTCTTCATCCTGATCTGGCTGTCCTTGGCTTCAAGCTCAGCCTCTTTGAGCAAATTTTCAGCGTGGCGTCGGGCTTCTTGAACAATACGCTCGGATTCGATCTCGGCAGCCCGGATCTTTTGAGATGAAACCTTTCCTTTCACCCAGAAGGCAATGGCGAATCCAAGGCCAAAGCCTATGATGACGACAATGACGGTCAGCTCGTTCATTCCGATCTCCCTATAAGAGAAACAGCTTTAGTTGGATATGGGCTTTGTGCATGTCAGCGCTGATCGGTCAGCCCGCACAAAACTGTATGAAATTTCAGATCTTTAAGCTGTAGTTTGAAATTTGGTGATGGATTCAGGCGGGAAACGAAACACGCCACAAAGGCGAGGCGACGGCCGTAAGCGATGGCTGCCGCTGAAAGTGGCTGTTGGGCAAAGACTCTGATCTAAAAAAAGATTCGGTAAAGCGCGAGGTTGGGGAACACTTCCGACGCCGTTTTGAAAGTACCCCCGCCTCAGTGCCGTGTTGGCAGGCCTTAGGACCTTTTTTTTGGAGTGGGCGCCCCGTGGTTTCTTCAGGCTTTTCTATCCAAGTAGAACTTGCACACCAAAACCAGAGAAGGCTCCCAGTTTCACAGTGTTGGACCAAAGCGCATCTTCCAATCACGAACACGGCAGGGGCTAAGCGCTGAGCGGTTCATCCCGGAAGGACAATTGGCTCTCCTTCGTTTTTCAGATTCACAGACAGGAACCGACATTTGGTGGAGGAAAGATGGTTGATCTGAAAAGGAACGCGGAAAAGCAGCCGTTTTAACTGAAGCCGGGCTCGTATCGGCTCACCGCCGGGGTTTCCGACAACAGGTGGATAATGTCCTCGTTTTTCCGAGAAATTTTTTGTAGCAATTCCTGATGGTCCCTTTTCAAGTCGAAATATTCGTTGATTATGTTGAGGGCGGCCAGAATCAAAACGGCGTTTTGGGTGATTCGGGCAGGAGCGGCCTCCAGGCGCTGTTCCACCCTGGCCACCTCTTCAACCAGATAA
>JASFIY010000356.1:0-3821 GCA_050122415.1 Desulfobacteraceae bacterium | reverse complement strand
CGACATCAGTCACCTTTCCAGTTGCGGCCGCCCGCATTGCGCACAAAGGCCGCTACCGCCAGAACAGCCAGGAGGGCGAAGAGCAGCGCGACATTGCGCACCGCCGGGGCCTCCAATGCCTCGGCCAGCAGCAGCAGCACCGCCACACCGGTGGTGCCGAAGAGCTGCATCGCCATCACCCGGTCCTCGGGCTGCGGCCCCAGAAACAACCGAATCAGCCCGACCAGCATGCTCAGCACCAAAAAGCAGGCCACGGCCAGATAGAAGGCTTTCATGGCTCACCCTCCAACAATCGTGACGCCCCCGGACGCGGTAGGCCGCGTCCACCACGTGACCCCCGGCCGTTCCGAACGCTCTTACCGCATCCCGGGGCAGGCTGACGCCGTGCCCAAAGCGGTTTGGGTCGTTGGTGGGAAAACTACTTTTTTTGACCTGGCCGCTGCGTGCAGACGTTTTGGGGCCCGCCGGGGCCGCCGGCAGCCTCAACCGGTGATGGAAAAGCGCCCATAACGCCCGCTGGGGTCCTGCCAGGAAATCGTCACCGCCGCCACATCGGCCCGCGGGGGACCCTTGCGGCACCAGGCCAAAGCCGCCTCCACCCGGTCGCGGCGGCCCTCGAAGAGGGCCTCCACCGTTCCGTCCGGCCGGTTTCTGACCCAGCCGGTCACCCCCCCGATGGCTTCCACGGCGCGCAGGGTCTCCATCCGATAAAACACCCCCTGGACCCTGCCGCTGATCACCGCGTGCGCACACACCGTGTTCTCTTCCATTGGCTGTCCCTGTCCTTTCTCCCGCCAGGAGCCGGCCGGCGGCCGTTGGGCCCGGTCAGCCGAAACGGGTTTCAGTCTCCCGGGGCTTCGGCCGCCTCCAGCAGCGCCAGAAAGCGCGCTTCGTCGATCACCGCGACCCCCAGGGCCTCGGCGCGTTCCCGCTTGGAACCGGGCGCGCTGCCGGCCACGACGAAGCGCGTCTTGGCGCTGACGCTGTTTGAGACCGTCCCCCCCAGCCGCTCGATGCGCGCCTTGGCCTGGCTGCGCGGCATGGATTCCAGCGTGCCGGTCAAAACGAAGCGCTGCCCCGCAAAGGGGTTCCCGGCCGTGGGCCCGGCCGGCGGCGCCACGATCCGCACCCCGCCCTCCAGCAGGGCCTGCACGGCCCGCCGGTTTTCGGCCTGGTCGAAAAAAGCCCTCACGCTGCCGGCCACCACCGGCCCGACCCCGGCGACGGCGGCGATCTGTTCTTCGCTGGCGGCGGTCAGGGCCTCCAGGCTTTTGAAGTGCTCGGCCAGCAGGCGGGCGATGTGCTCGCCCACGTGCCGGATGCCCAGGGCGTATAGAAAGCGCGCGAGCGGGATGGTCCGGCTGGCCGCAATGGCCCGGACCAGGTTTTCGGCCGACTTTTCCCCCATGCGCTCCAGCGAGGCCAGCTGCCGGGCCTCCAGCCCGAAGATGTCGGCGTAGGAGGCGATCAGCCCTTTGTCCACCAGCTGCGCCACCAGCTTTTCGCCCAGGCCGTCGATGTCAAAGGCGCCCTTGGCGGCAAAGTGGCGGATGCCCTCCCTGATCTGGGCCGGGCAGCTGGCGTTGTTGCAGCGCAGCGCCACCTCCCCCGCCAGCCGCACCACCGGCGCCCCGCAGACCGGACAGCTGTCGGGCATCTGAAAGGGGCGCTGACTGCCGTCGCGCAGCGAAGGCAGGGCCTTGACCACCTCGGGAATCACGTCTCCGGCGCGCTGCACCAGGACCCGGTCGCCGATGCGGATATCCTTTTTGGCGATTTCATCGGCGTTGTGCAGGGTCGCCCGGCTGACGGTGACCCCGCCGACGCTGACCGGCTCCAGCAGGGCCACCGGGGTGATGGCGCCGGTGCGCCCCACCTGGACCTGGATATCCTGGATGCGCGTGGTCTCCTGCAGGGCCGCAAATTTGTATGCGATCGCCCAGCGCGGATTGCGTGCGGTGGCCCCCAGGGTCCGCTGGAAATCCAGGCGGTCGACCTTGACCACCATCCCGTCGATCTCGTAGGGCAGTTCGTGGCGCTCGGCCGCCAGGCGGCGAAAAAACGCCAGCGCCTCTTCGATGGTGATCCTTTCCCGGACCAGGGGGTTGATCCGGAACCCCAGGGTCCTCAGATACCCCAGGGTCTCGCTGTGGGCGGCCAGCGATCGGCCGTCCACGGCGCCCACCCCGTAGCAGAAAATCTCCAACGGACGCCCGGCCGTCACCCGGGAATCCAGCTGCCGCAGGGAACCGGCGGCCGCGTTGCGCGGGTTGGCGAAGGGCGCCAGGCCGGCGGCCAGGCGCTCCTGGTTGAGTCTGCGAAACCCCGCCCGGCCGATGAACACCTCGCCGCGCACCTCAAGCAGGGGGGGGATCGCCCGGCCCTCCGATGGCCGCAGGCGCAGTGGAACGCTCCGGATGGTGCGCACATTTTCCGTGATCACCTCCCCGCTGAAGCCGTCGCCGCGGGTGGCGGCCAGCACCAGCAGCCCCTCCCGGTAGACCAGCTCCACCGCCAGACCGTCCAGTTTGGGCTCCGCCGTGTAGCGGAGGGGCCCTTCAACGGCCAGCAGGCGTTTGACGCGGGCATCGAACTCGCGGATGTCACCGTCCTCGAAGCCGTTCTCCAGACTCAGCATCGGCACGCTGTGGCGGGCGGTGGCGAATTTTTCAAGGGGCGGGGCGCCCACGCGCAGCGTGGGCGAGTCCGGCGCGCGCACCTGGGGGAAGCGGGCTTCCAGCCGGATCAGGGCCTGCATCAGGCGGTCGTATTCGGCGTCTGAAACCTCGGGGTCGTCCAGGACGTAGTAGCGGTAGTTGTGGTGGTGCAGCGCGGCCCGCAGCCGCTCCGCCTCCTCGCGCACCTCCGGGGTCACAGAATCGGGCATAGCGTGCTCAGCACCTCGCAGACAGCCTTGCGGGCGGCGGTGAAACGCGGGTCCCGGAAACCGGGGCGCCACGTCAGGTCGGACAGCTCATCGGAAACCACCAGGATCGCGCCGGCCGCAACGCCCCGGAAATGGGCGACCGTCAGCAGGGCCGAGAGCTCCATTTCCACCCCGATGGCCCGGCGCTGCCGGAAGTGGCGCAGCTTCGCCGGGGTTTCACGGTAGATGGCGTCCGTTGTCCAGATGGCCCCTTCCTGGAAAGCCAGCCCCTGGCGGGCCAGGGCCGCCCGGGTGTCGGCCAGCAGCCGGGCAGCAGGCCGCGCCGGACGGTCCCGGCAGGCGCCGTACTGGCCCGAGGTGCCCTCATCGATCAGCGCCCGGGTGGGCAGGATGATGTCCCCGATGGCCACCTGCGGGGATATGGCCCCGCACCAGCCGAAGAAAAGCACCCGGCGCAGGCCCCAGGCGATCAGGCTTTCCAGCACCATCACCGCGTAGGGCGCCCCCATCACGGGGCCGCAGATGGTGAAACCCGGCGGGGCCGACCCGTCGGCCGGATACACCCGGCTCATCAGCAGGGCGGTGGCCTGCCGGGGGTCCAGCCGATGCCGCCGGCAGAGGGTGTCGAGGTCCGGCTGACAGGCCACCAACAACCCTGCCGGGCCGAGATTTGGCGATCTGCGGCCCTTTACCGGGTTCACGATGGCGGGTTCAAGGCCGTCGTCAGTGGCCATGGCGGGGGCCTGCATGGGTTTATTCGGGTTCCACCAGCCGGGAGAGTTCGTCCTTGATCTCGTCGATGTTCTCGTAGAGCCACAGGACGTCCTCCATGCTCAGGCGGCCGGCCTTGGCCGGCGCCCGGTCGGTGCCGTCTTTCTTCTTCAGCATCCGGGGGCCGATCTGCACCTTGGGCTCCCCCCGGTCGTACTGGTTG
>JASFIY010000355.1:0-3821 GCA_050122415.1 Desulfobacteraceae bacterium | reverse complement strand
TGCCGCGCTTCGCCAATTGCCGGCTGAGCTGCCCGAGGCGCGAGCCGCTGATGCGTTCCAGCGCGCCCCGGCTCATCACCCGCCCGCCGATGAAGCCGATCGCCGATCCCAGCAGCGCCCCGCCCAGCACGTAGATGAAGCCCAACCAGGCGGGGAAGACGACGGCGCCCACAACGGCCAGGAAGGTCAGCGGCACCATCAGAACACTCGCCAGTCCGACCCCGGCGACGGCAATCAGCGCGCGCCCGCTCGGGGAGGAAAAGCGCATCATGAAATCGTTCACCCGTTGCGGCGAGAGCCAGTCCTGCAGCGGGGTCCAGCGCCAGGCGGCCGCCAGGGCGAGCAATACGACGACAACCGCGAGAAACGCCATCAGGCGCTTGCGCCCCGCCGGGCGCTGGTCCTTGGGTATGTAACGCGCGACGAAATAGTCCGGGCTGATCGGTTCGGAGGGGTCCACCAGGCCGCCATCAGGCACCATCTCGTCCAGACCCTCGTCCATCCGGCAGTCCAGCGGCCGCAGACTGCGCCCCGGGCCCATCAGCGCGGTGATCGCCGCGATCAGGCCGCCGTGGCGGGATTCGGTCGCGGCGAGATCCTCGATGGAACAGTCCAAGTGCTCGGCCAACAACCGGCGGCGCAAGCTGCGGATGAACTCCGCGACCTCGCCCGGTTGTGGCGCGGCAATCGCCAGGTCGCATTCGGTATCCATGCCCATCGAGCGGTTGCTGGTGTTGGCGGAGCCGATTCGCAGCAGCCGGTCGTCGCTGATCAGAAGCTTCGCGTGCACGCTGATGCACTCGTCGCCCAAATCGGGCTGAAACGGGAAGAAGACCCGCAGGCGGTCGTGGCGGTCGGCTCGGCGCATCCGGGCGACGACCCGTCCGCGCAGGACATCCATGGTCACCTGTTCCAGCCAGCCGCCGGTGTGCTGGGGCAGCACCAGGATCACCTCGGGGCCGTCGGCCTCCTGCAGGCGCTCGCTGAGCGCATCGGCGAGGCAGCGCGCGGTGAAGTACTGGTTTTCGATGTAGATGAAACGGCGTGCGCCGGCGATGGCGTCCAGGTAGAGCCGGCGAACCTCCCCGACCGCCGTTCGTCCGGCGTGGGCGGGCTCGGTGCGGGCAATGGCGACGGGCACCGCCTCCAGCCAGTTCTCCACCGATGCCGGCCAGGGGGACGAATCGACCTCAGCCGGCGGCTTGAGCTTCCAGCCGTGGGCGCGCCGCCACCGCTCCCGGGCCAGCTCCCCCAGGCGCGCCGCCGCCGGACCCGTCACCACCATCATCAGGTCGTGGAACGGGGGGTAGGGTTTGCCGTTGGGGTCGGTCCGGCGCGGGTCCCGGGGCGTGTGCCGCGAGGTGTCCCAGCGCCACCGGCTCAGATCGATGCCGCCGACGAAGGCCAGCCGGTCGTCGATCACGACGACCTTCTGGTGATGCGAGGCCCCGCTGGGGTGTTCGCCGTCGAGGCGGAAATGTAAGCGCGGCGGGGCCTGCAGCCGCAGCCGCAGGGCCGGCAGGAGTTCGCGCTCGGCGGCGTAGATCATGTTGAAGTCCCAGGACAGGAGGTAGACCTTCAACCCCCGGCGGTGCTTGACCAGGGCCGCCAGAAAGGCTCCCAGGCGGTCGGGCAGTTCGCGCTCGCGGTCGTCGCGGTGCAGCCGCTCGTGGCGGTCGAAATCCCAGCCCAGAATCAGAATCTGCCGCTGCGCGGCGCGGCAGCTCTCGGCAAAGGCGGCGAAGTAGTCGGCGGCATCGACGATCACGGCGACCCGGTCGGCTTTTTCCACGCGCCAACAGTTGACGCCCGGCTTCAGCGGCGCCGCCGCCGAGTTGTTCCGGGGGCTCGATGCCCCATGGTTCCGGTGGGTGTTCATGATGGCTTTGTTTGGCGAACCGGTCCTTGGGTGATCGTTGCGGCTTTCTTCGCCCCGAACTTCGGGCCGGCCATCAGCCGGCCGTCGGGCGCCACGCCACTACCGGCCAAATGGCCCGTGGAGAGGGAATTGGTTATTGGCCGCCCCCCGCAGGGGGCCCCTCACACCAGCATTCCCACCACCGCCCCGGTCATCATGGTGGCCAGGGTGCCGGCCAGGATGGACTTGGGCCCCAGCTGCACGATTTCGGCGCGCCGCTGCGGAGCGAGCGTTCCCATGCCGCCGATCATGATGCCCAGGGAGCCGAAGTTGGCGAACCCGCAGAGGGCGTAGGTCATCACCAGGTTGGTCCGCTCGGAGAGCCCCGCCGCGGGCAGCGCCAGGTAGGCCAGCAGCTCGTTGGCCATGGTTTTGAGCCCCATCAACCCGCCGGCGGCCGCGGCTTCACCCCACGGTACGCCCATCAGCCAGACCAGCGGCGCCAGGCACCAGCCCAGCACGCGCTGCAGGGAAAGGGGCTTTTCGGCCACCTCGGGCAGCAGGCCCAGGCAGGCGTCGGCCAGGTAGATCAGGGCCACCGCAACGATCAGCATGGCGCAGACATTGATGGCGATCTGGACACCCTCGGTGGTGCCGCGCACGATCGCGTCCAGGCTGCCGCGCGCCTCGCTGCGGATCGCCAACCCGTCAACGCTGGTGGCGGACTCGGTGGCGGGCTCGGGCACCAGGATGCGGGCGGTGACAATCGCCGCCGGTGCGGAGATGATGCTGGCGATCAACACGTGGCCCAGGGCCGAAGACCCCAGCACCGGCTCCAGAAACCGGGCATAGAGGACCATCACGGTGCCGGCGATGGTGGCCATGCCGCAGCTCATCACGCAGAACAGCTCCCCGCGGGTGAGGCGTGCGAGATACGGCCGGATGAAGAGCGGGGCCTCGACCATCCCGACGAAGACGTTGGCCGCCGCGGCCAGGCCCTCGCAGCCGGTGACGCCAAGCGCGCGGCGCAGCACCCATGAAAAGCCGCGCACCACCAGCGGCAGGACCCGCCAGTAGAAGAGCAGCGCGGTGAGGGCGCTGACGACGAGTATCAGCGGGAGCGCCTGGAAGGCAAGCACGAAATAGCTGCCGGGGCCGGCGGCGGCAAAGGGCGGCTGCGGCGTCCCCAGGTACCCGAAAACGAACGCGGTGCCGGCGGTGGTGGCCTCGTTCAGCACCAGCACGCCGCGGTTGAGGACCTCGAAGACGGTCGCCGCGGCGGGGTTCAAAACCAGCGCCACCCCCAGGGCCAGCTGCAGGCCCATGCCGGCGGCGACCGTTCGCCAGTTGACCCGACGGCGGTCCTCGGAAAAGAGCCACGCCAGGCCGGCCAGGAGAACGAACCCCACAAGGCTGCGCAACTGGATCATGTCCGATTCGGCCCCCTCTTTTGGCCGGCGCGGCGACGGCTGAACGGCACGCGCTTTAGACCCGGCCATCACGCCATGGCGCGCGTCGCCCGCTGGTCGCCGCGGTGGCCCCTCGCGTAGATTCTTCCCGCGCCCGCGCCTTTGCCAAGTTGAGGGGCAATCGTTTGAAGTGCCGGGAAATTCACCGAGCTCCCGGAACTTTTCGATACCAGATCCGCCGGGGGATTGCAAAGCGTCCGCCGGCGCACCCGCCGGCCGAGGGTGACGAAAGGCATTCCGCGGACAGAATACCGGCTGCAGGTGGGGTGCGGCTAGCGGCAGCGGGGTTGACCTTGACTTGTTGGGGGCGACTTAATAAGGACAATTCGTGAAGCGTAGCAGGGGGGTCTTTTCTTTTCCGATTGGGAGCCCCGCCGATTTCAATTCAACCCCCCAATGACAGCCACCCGGAAACGGTCATGACCACCAAAGGCATCGCGTTTCTCAATCAAAACGGCATTGTCCACGAATTGGTCAAATACGACCACAGGGAA
>JASFIY010000354.1:0-3826 GCA_050122415.1 Desulfobacteraceae bacterium | reverse complement strand
TTCGGAGAGTTCCTCCATTCCCAGAATGGCGATGATGTCTTGCAGTTCCTTGTATTTCTGAAGCATGGTCTGCACGGTCCGGGCCGTTTGGTAATGATCTTCACCAATGACATTGGGGTCCAGGATGCGCGAGGTGGAGTCCAGCGGGTCGACCGCCGGGTAAATGCCCAGCTCAGCAATTTGGCGCGAGAGAACGACGGTCCCGTCCAAGTGGGCGAAGGTGGTGGCGGGGGCGGGGTCGGTCAAGTCGTCGGCGGGGACGTAAACGCATTGAACCGCGGTAATGGACCCCTTGTCGGTGGAGGTGATGCGCTCTTGCAGGGCCCCTAAGTCAACCGCCAGGGTGGGCTGGTAGCCGACCGCCGAGGGCATGCGCCCAAGCAGGGCCGAAACCTCGGAGCCGGCCTGGGTGAAGCGGAAAATGTTGTCGATGAAGATCAGCACGTCCTGGCCTTCGACGTCCCGGTAGTATTCGGCGGCCGTCAGGGCCGAAAGGGCCACCCGCGCGCGGGCCCCGGGAGGCTCCGTCATCTGGCCGTAAATCAGGGCCGCTTTCGGCAGAACCCCGGATTCCTTCATTTCGTGATAAAGGTCGTTGCCCTCGCGGGTTCTTTCCCCGACACCGGCAAAAACGGAAATACCGCCGTGCTGCATGGCGATGTTGTTGACCATTTCCATCATGATGACGGTTTTACCGACCCCGGCACCGCCGAACATCCCCATCTTGCCGCCGCGGGGAAAGGGCACCAGCAAATCGATAACCTTGACGCCGGTTTCCAGAACGCGCACCGAGGTGTCCTGCTCGGTGAAGGCCGGCGCGGCGCGGTGGATCGGCATGGTCTTTTCCATGCTGACCGGTCCCAAACCGTCAACGGGCCGCCCGACCACGTTGAGCACCCGGCCAAGACCGGCCGCGCCAACCGGCATCATGATGGGCCCCCCGGTGTCTTTGACCGGCATCCCGCGGACCAGGCCGTCGGTAACATCCATGGCGATGGTGCGCACCAAATTGTCTCCCAGGTGCTGGGCGACTTCCACAACCAGGTTGTCGGGTTCATCGTTGATTGCCGGGTTGCTGATCAATAGCGCCGTCAGAATTTCAGGCAACTTGCCCTGCTCGAACTCGACGTCAACGACAGGCCCCATCACCTGCTTGATAACACCAATATTCTCTCCCATCTAATACCCTCCTATCCAGCTGATTGCCGTAATTTGGTTACCCCTTAAGCGCTTCGGCACCGCCGACGATGTCCATCAGGTCCGCGGTAATGGCTGCCTGTCGGGCCTTGTTATACGTGAGCGTAAGGCTGTCGATCATATCGTTGCACGCTTTGGTGGCATTGTCCATGGCCGACATCCGCGCCGCGTGCTCGCTGGTGGATGTCTCCAAAAGCGCGTTGTAAATCTGCACGTAGACGTTGCGCGGCAGCATTTCACCCAGCAGCTCCGCCGCCGAGGGCTCGCAGATGTGCTCGGGCAGATAGGCCTTTTCGCTTTCCTTCGCCTCCTGCTCCGATGTCTCGATGGGCGGAATGGGCAGCAACTGCTTGACGGTCGGAACCTGCCGGGCGTGGCTGTGGAACTCGGAAAAGACCAGATGGACCTCGTCGTAGTCCCCATCGAGGAAACCGTCGATGAGGGTCCTCCCGGAGAGCGATGCGATGTGGAACCCGAAACGCCCACCAACGATCCCCAGGTGCGCGTTCACGATCTCCAGCTTTTTTTTGCGGGCCCAATCGCGCCCTTTTTTGCCGAAATTCGTGACGGAAAACGCCACCCCCTCTGCCGTTTTGGCCTTCAGGAATTTCTCGGCGGCATGGATCAGGTTGGTGTTGAATCCGCCACAAAGACCGCGATCGGAGGTCAGCAGCACCAGGTGGACTTTTTTGACCTCTTCACGGGCAACCAGCAGCGGGCTCGCCTCTTCACCGGCCTTCTGCGCCAGGCTGCCCAGCACATCAGCGAACTTGCTGGCATAGGGCCGAAAGGCTTCCATGGTGGACTGGGCACCCCGCAGCTTCGAGGTCGCCACCATGTTCATAGCCTTGGTGATCTGCTTGGTCTTCTTAACTGCGGCAATTTTTAGTTGGACATCCTTTAAAGTCGCCATATATGTCAGCCCTTATGAGTTTCTCGAGTTGTGGTTGGACACCCTGCAGCAGCCAAACTACTTGATGGTGTCTTTGAACTCTTCATCGTAGGCTTTCAAGGCGTCCTTCATCATCGCGTCCAGGGCATCATCGATGGCCTGCTTTTCTTTGAGCTCGGCGAATACCTTCGGGTAGCGGTCCTCGATGAAGGGGTAGAGCCCGGCTTCGTATTTACCGACGACGTCAACCGGGTATTTGTCGAGAAAGCCGCGGGTCCCGGCGAAAAGGATCATCACCTGTTTTTCCATTGTCAGCGGCTGGTACTGGGGCTGCTTGAGGATCTCCACCAGGCGCTGCCCGCGGGTGAGCTGGCGCTGGGTTGAAGCGTCGAGATCGCTGCCGAAAGCCGCGAAAGCCTCCAACTCCCGGAACTGGGCCATGTCCAGGCGCAAGGTGCCCGCCACCTGCTTCATGGCCTTGACCTGAGCGGCCCCGCCGACCCGCGAAACCGAAAGACCGACGTTGATCGCCGGGCGCACACCGGCGAAAAACAGCCCCGGTTCAAGGTAAATCTGGCCGTCGGTGATGGAGATCACGTTGGTGGGAATGTAGGCCGAAACGTCGCCGGCCTGGGTTTCGATGATCGGCAGCGCCGTCAGGGAGCCGGCCCCCAGTTCGTCGCTCAACTTGGCCGAGCGCTCCAGCAAACGGGAGTGGTTGTAAAAGATGTCGCCGGGGTAGGCCTCGCGTCCGGGTGGCCGTCTGAGCAGCAGCGAGACCTGGCGATAGGCGGCGGCCTGCTTGGAAAGGTCGTCGTAAATGATCAGCGCATGCTGGCCCTTGTCGCGGAAGTACTCGCCCATGGCGCAACCGGCATAAGGGGCGATGTACTGCAAGGTGGCCGGGTCGCTGGCGCAGGCCGCAACCACGGTGGTGTATTCCATGGCGCCTTCGCGCTCCAAAACCGCCACCACCTGGGCGACGGTGGACTTTTTCTGGCCGCACGCAACGTAGATGCAGAAAACATCGGTTTCCTTCTGGGCGATGATGGCATCGATGGCACAGGCCGTCTTGCCGATCTGGCGGTCCCCGATGATCAGCTCACGCTGGCCTTTTCCCACCGGCGTCATGGCATCCACCGCCTTGAGCCCGGTATAGCAGGGTTCATGGACGCTCTTGCGGGCGATGACCCCGGGGGCGACCATTTCCACGCGGCGCGTCTCGGACCCCTCAATGGGCCCCTTGCCGTCCAGCGGCTCGCCCACGGCGGAGACCACCCGGCCGAGAACCGGCTCGCCCACCGGCACCTGGGCGATCCGGCCGGTGCGCTTGACCATGTCCCCTTCCTTGATGTGGAAGTCTTCACCCATGATGGCCACGCCGACGTTGTCCTCTTCAAGGTTGAGGACCAGCCCCAAGACGCCCCCCGGGAACTCTACCAGCTCCAGGGCCATAACCTTCTCGAGGCCGTAGACGCGTGCAATACCATCGCCCACCGACAAGACGATACCGGTTTCGCTCAGTTCGACCTTCTTGTCGTAATCCGTAATCTGCTCTTTGATGATCTGGCTTATCTCTTCAGCTCTTAGTTCCATTAGACACTCTCACCCCTTTTTAAAGATTCCCTCATGTTGAGTAATTGAGTTCTAACACTACCATCCAAAACAAGATCGCCGATCCTGGTAATAATCCCCCCGATTAGGCCGGGATCCTGTTCCACCTCCAGAATGATATTG
>JASFIY010000353.1:0-3827 GCA_050122415.1 Desulfobacteraceae bacterium | reverse complement strand
GGGTGTCCCTGACCCCCGGAAGCTGGATCAGAATCCGCTTCTCTCCCTGGATGCGAATGTCGGGTTCGCTGACGCCGAACTGGTCGATTCGGTTGCGGATGGTTTCCAGGGCCTGCTCGGTGGCCAGCTTGCGGATGCGGGCGGCTTCCGCCTCGGGGAGATCCAAAACGATGTCCAGACGGTCGCCGGCCTCTTTGCGGGAGGCGATCCGCAGGTCGCGGAAATCCTTGTCCAGCATGGCTTCAAATTTATCGATGTTTTCCCGACCCTGAAGCTGGACCACGATCCGGGTGCCGTCCACCTGGCTCAAGTCTGCGTAAGCGATCCGGTCGGCGCGCAGCTGGCTTCGCAGCTCCTGGGCGATGCGCTCGATGGTGCTCTCCAGGGCCTTTTCGGTTTCCACTTGCAGCACCAGGTGCATGCCGCCTTGGAGGTCCAAGCCGAGGTTGATTTTCTTTTTGGGCCAAAGGGTTGGCTGCGGTGTGTCGTTCAGGCGCATATGGACGGTGGGCAGAACGAAGATCACGGCGGCGATGATGACGACCGCCACCAGTGCCGGTTTCCATGAAAACAGTTTCAAAGCGCTCTTCCTTTCCTACGAGGCGTCGAGGCGCGTGGTCACCCCTTTATTCTCCCGATCTGCCTGTGGCCGGACGGTTCGCGCCGCGCGCTGACCAACGAAATGCCGTGCCGCGGGGGGCACCGGTCCGGGGCTTTTTCGGATCATCGGAACCGGGAGGACAAAGCTTGACGGTTCCGCAAAAAGTCCACTTTCTGCGTTGCGCTGCATCTCGAAGTCGCTGCGGCGTACGTCAGTGCGCCTCACGCCGCTGAGATTTGCGCGCCGTAAATTGAACTTTTTTCGAAACCCTCTGGTTTTCGACTTTTTACCGCTTCATCAAGCTTGACGGCTGCTGGCGGCACTCACAGCAAAACCCCAGAAACGCCCGCGGGCCGGCGCCCTCGGCGTCATTCTGGGGTTTTCAGGTGCAAGGCGGGTGAACCGGGTTATTTGCCGGTCTCGTTTTTGGCCGGTTTTTCAGCCGCCGGCGGATTGGCTGCCTGCAGGAGTGCGGTGACATTGCCCCGGTTGAGTTTGATTTTGACCTGATCGGCGATTTCGACGGTCAGCACGTTTTCATCGACGTTCATGATCCGGCCGTGAATGCCCCCGCCGGTGATGATGCGGTCGCCCTTTTTGAGGTTTTCGATCATGGTGCGGTGTTGCTTCTGCTTTTTCTGCTGGGGGCGGATCAAGAGAAAGTAAAAGATCACGAACATCAAGATCAGCGGAATAAAGGCCGAAAAACCCCCGGCACCCGGATCGCCCGCTGCACCTCCCTGGCCCATGGCATATGCGATACTTGTCAAGACTGAACCCTCCTTATGTGAAGTGGTGGCATTTTATGGGTCGATTTTTGACGGTTCCGCAAAAAGTCCAATTTCTGAGTTGCGCTTCATCTCGAAGGCGCTGCGGCGCACAGGTGTACGCCGCGCGCCGCTGAGATTTGCGCGCTGTAACTTGGCGCTTTTTTCGAAACCGTCTGTTTTTGACTTTTTGCCGCTTCGTAATTTTTTGACGAAAGGAAATTACTGGCGCCTTTACCGTATGTTGGTCGATGCTGTCAAGTGCAGGACGCCGAAACCGCACTGCCGCGGCCGTCGCGGCAGGGGTCCGGCAAAAGCCGGCGGTCCGGGGGGGCCGCCGATGAATCGGACGCTTTCAGGAATCGGCGTGGGGCAGCCAGATGGTTTCCCCGTCGAATTGAATCCGGTCGACCTTGGCATAATCGATTTGATCCAACAGGGCGAAGACATCCTTCATGCTGTAAACCACAATCTTGCTGTTGGGCTCGATCAGATCCAGATCCGTGTCCAGTTCGCGCTCGCTGAGGTTGTAGATGTAGACGATGCTTTCCGAGAATTTCAGGATTTTGCCGATGCCGCTGCTGCGGCCCCGGTGGTTCGGCTCATCGGCCAGGGGCGAGAGGGTCACGCCGCGGTGGGCGAAGTAGTCCTTCAGAAATTGAAAATGAATGTTCCAGATGTTGTCGTTGGGCTGGACCACGTGCACCCCGAAAGTCTCGATCTGGGTTTCCGGCCGGTCGCCGCCCAGGGCGGCGAGCTCTCTTTCGACGATGGCGCCGCGCTGCAGCCGGATTTTCTCCCGGATCTCCTCCATGGACACGGTCGTGTCGCCGATCTTGACGGACTCATCGGACTGCACGATCATGTCCACCCCTTTATCGAAACCCAAGGCCGCCTTGCGCTCCTCCATCAACCTTTTGAATTCCTCGTTTTTTTCGAGTTGGCCGTAGTCCAGGACCTTCGGGCGCTCCACGGGCACCGGGGCGCTGCTCTCGGCAGCCTCCTGGGGGGGCTTGGCGGACCGCTCTTGCCACCAGTTTTTCAAACCGAATCCTCCGGCCACGACTGCCAGCGCCAGAAGAAGTAAAAGACCCATGCGGATTTTAGATCGATCAGATTTTTGGGGAGGCATCGCTTCGCTCCTGTGTTTTTCAATCGGGTGTCGGAATCAAGCCGCGAGCCTGCGGACTGCGGCCGCGGTCATCTGCCGGCCCTGGGGTCGCCGGCGGGCCGGCGCGCCTTGCGGGCATCCCGACGACCATCGGCGCGGCGCGACGGGCTCACTCCAGCAGAACCTTGCTCTCGCCGGGCGCCAGGGCGTGGTCCGCTTCGATGGTAATGGCGATCTCGCGCCGGCTTTCCAGATCGAGCAGTTCCCGGCGTTTCTTGTTCAGCAGGTAGTCGGCAACCGCCGGCGGGACGATGCCGCGGGCGCCGGTAATCGTCTCTTTGAGGGTTTCCAGGCTCAGCTTGCGCAGAAAACTCAGGCCGAGGGTTTCGTTGGAGGGGATGACCCCCCGGCCCTGACAGTGCGGGCAGGGAATGAAGGTGCCGTATTCGATGGAGGGGCGGATTCGCTGGCGGGACATCTCCAGCAGCCCGAATTGGGAGATCCTCCCGACCTTGGTGCGCGCCTTGTCGGTCTTGAGGTTGGCCTTGAGGGCGCGCTCCACCTCCATTTTGTGCTTGGCGTCACGCATGTCGATGAAATCGATCACGATCAGACCGCCCAGATCGCGCAGGCGCAGCTGGCGCGCGATCTCCTCGGCAGCCTCCAGATTGCTGAGCAGCGCGGTCTGTTCGATGGACGTCTTGTGGGTGGCCTTGCCCGAGTTGACGTCGATGGAGACCAGGGCCTCGGTGGGGTTGATGACGATGGAGCCGCCGGATTTGAGGTTGACGCGGCTTTTGAAGATCGATTCGATCTGGGTTTCCAGCTGGTGCTTGGTGAAGATGGGCTTGGCGCCTTTGTAAAGCTTGACCATCTTGGCCTGTTTGGGCGCGATCAGGTCGATAAACTCCCGGACTTCCTGATAGACCGTCTCGTTGTCGATCAGGATTTCACTGACATCGGCGGTGAGATAATCGCGGATCGAGCGCAGCACGATGTTGCGCTCCTTGTAGAGCAGCACGGGGGCGGGTTCCTGCAGGGCCTTATCCTTGATGCTTTTCCAGACCCGCAGGAGGTAGCGCAGGTCACCGGTCAGGGATGTTTTGGTGCAGTTGCCGGCCACCGTCCGCACGATGATGCCGAAGCCCTCCGGCACGTTCAGCTTGGAGATGAGTTCCTTGAGTCGTTTGCGTTCGGCCTCGTCCTCGATCTTGCGCGAGATGCCCAATGTTTTGCTGCCGGGCATGAGCACCATGTACCTGCCGGGAAGGGAGATGTAGGTGGTGAGCATGGCCCCCTTCTTCATGATGGGGTCCTTGGTGACCTGAACCAGCAGCTCCTGCCCGGT
>JASFIY010000352.1:0-3829 GCA_050122415.1 Desulfobacteraceae bacterium | reverse complement strand
CACCGCCGCCCCCACCGCAAGCCCCTCCGCGGTCAGGGCGATCCCCCGCAGGGGCTCCAGGCGGCTGACATCCAGCAGGCATTCGGGGGTGATCGCCCCCGCCCGCAGGTCCACCATGACGTCGGTGCCGCCGGCGACGATTTCGATTCCGGGACCGTTTTCGGCCAGAAAGGCCAGGGCCTCGGACAGCGTCCGGGGTCTGAAATAACCCGCCGCGTTCATGGCTCACCCTCCCCGCCGCCGCGCCCGACGGCTTCGGCGATGGAGGCGAAGATCTGCTGGTAGCCGGTGCAGCGGCAGAGGTTGCCGGCGATCGCCTGGGAGACCTCCCCGCGGTCCGGGCGGGGGTTTTCCCCCAAAAGGGCATGGGTGCTCATCAGCAGTCCGGGGGTGCAGAAACCGCACTGCACGCCGTGGCGCTCCATAAACGCCGCCTGCAGCGGGTGCAGCCCGCCCTCGGGGGCCAGCCCCTCCACGGTCAGCACCGCGCTGCCGTCCAGCTGCGCCCCCAGCATCAGGCAGGAATTGACCGCTTTTCCGTCCACCTCGATGGTGCAGGCGCCGCACTCGCCGATCCCGCAGCCCTCCTTGGTGCCCGTGAGCCCGATCAGATCGCGGATCACCTGCAGCGCGCTGGCCGTTGCCGGGATGTCCAGGGCCCGGGTCCGGCCGTTTAGGGTAAAGGTGATATGAACCGTTTTGGCATCCATGCCGCGTTCCTCTTTCAGATCCGGAACGACCACCGGGCGCCGCCGAAGCCTGGCGCCCCGCCCGCCACCCAGGCTAGCGCAGGCCGTCCTCGCCCTTGATTTGGTCCACGGTCAGCCCGCCCACCCGCGGGGCCGGCCGGCCGGAGTCGGTCACCCCGACGATCAGGACCAGCTCGTCCCCCCGGGGGGCGTCGGGCACCCGGATTTCCATGGCGTCGAAATGGGAGCGGACGTAAGCCGCGTCCTTGTGGCCCAGGGGCAGATCGATGGGGCAGCCGGGATAGCCGAGCTTCTTGGCCGAGGGCAGCAGGGCCTTGCCGCCGCCGACATTGGCGCGGATGGGCGTGCCCAGGGCCGGGTGCATCAGGGCCGCGCAGTGCTCGCGCTCACCCTGGCTGCCGGCAATGGCCGCCTTGCCGTAGCTCTGGACCTTGTCCGGGGCGATCCCCAGCGCCGCCACGGCCCGCTGGGTCAGCATGGTCCCGAGATCCTTGCTCCACGCGATCAGCAGGGAAAGGTCCTCCACGTACCTTCCGGCAAACGGGTTTTTGAAGACCACCGCGCAGGCCGCCTTGCGGGTGGGCGTCTCCAGGGCGAGCGCGCCGTCGGCGTGGGTTTCCTCGACCACCGTGTAGATGGTCCGGATCTGGGGTTTGGGGTCGGTCATTGGCGTTCTCCTTTGCAGGTTCCTGTACTTGCTGGGCTCCGCAGCCCTAAAGCGCCACTTCCAGCAGATCGGCGTCGGCCGCAAAGGGCCCGGCGCCGGAGGCGGGCCTTCCGGATTCGTCCGGCAGCAGCCGCAAGGCCACATCCAGCGCGTCCAGCACGTGCTCTTTCATCAGCCGGCAGGCCAGCGGGCGGTCGCCCTGCCGCATGGCGGCGGCGATCCGGCGGTGATAGGCGAGGGAGTCCCGAAGGTGTCCCGGGTCGTTCAGCGAGGTGTAGCTGATGCGGGAAACCTGGTAGCGCAGGTTGCGCTCGATGCGGGTCAGCCGTTCGTTGCCCGCAAGCGTCATGATCGTCTCGTGAAAGGCCCGGTGGTGCAGCTGGTACTGGCGCAAATCGAGCGGCCAGCCGGCGGCCACCGCGGCCATCCGGGCGACCGCGGCCTCCAGGGCGTCCACGTCCTCGGCGGTCATCACCGCCATGGCCAGGGAGGCGGCCATCTGGTAGATCACCGCCTTGAGGGTGTAGATTTCCCAGACATCCTTGGCGGTCATCTCGGCCACAAACACCCCGCGGCGCGGCCTGCGGGTGACCAGCCCCTCGGCCTCGAGCATCTTGAAGGCCTCGCGGATGGGGGGTCGGCTGATCTGAAACCGGCTGCAAAGCTCCTCCTCCTTGAGCTGCTGACCGGGCTTGAAGGCCCCGGTGATGATCAGCTCCCGGATGCGCTTTTGGGCCAGGTCCCCCAATGACTCGATGTCCATGCAAGCCCCCTTCGGATCGCTTCTAAATTCCGGGCCGGCCGACGGCCTGCCGGATGGCGGCCTTCGCCCGGGCCGCGATGGCCGCCGACCGGCATCGATCTGCTCGCCCGCGACGATCATGCGGATTTTCCTCCCCACGCGATAAAACCGGCTGGCGTTTCGATTGCCGGGGTCCTCAAACCCAGCGGGCGGTCACCGTCTTTTCGTCCAGGAAAAGGCGCATGGAGGCCATCCGCGACTTGGCCCCGCCCATGAAGGAACGCCGCTTGGAGCCCAGCGGAAAAAAGGCGTAGGGCTGGGGCACGGCCACGTTGATGCCGACGTTGCCGACGTTGACCTCGCGGGCGAATCTGCGGGCGTGGCGGCCGCTTTCGGTCATGATGCAGGCGGAGTGGCCGAGATCGGTCTTGGTATTGATCCACCCGATGACCTCCTCCAGGCTCTGGGCCCGCATCAGGCAGGCGACCGCGCCGAAGGCCTCCTCCTGGTTGATGGCCATGTCGATGTGGCAGTCCTCCAGGATCGTCGGCCCGATGAAATAGCCCGAACGCAACTCCCGGGGAACCACGCGGCCGTCATGGACCATCGTGGCGCCCTCGCCCAGTGCGCGGGCGATCCAGTCGGCCACCTTGTCGCGCCCCTGGGGCCCCACGTAGGGTCCCATGGTGACCGATTCGTCCAGGCCGTAGCCCAGCTTCATCTGCCGGGCGACCTGGGTGAAGCGCTGCTTGATGTCGTCGTAGATGTCGCCGACGACCACCACGTTGTCGGAGCCCAGACAGCGCTGCCCCGTCATCCCGAAGCAGGCCTGGCGCAGGTAGATCGCCGATTTGTCCAGGTCGGCGTCGGGCATTAGGACCACCAGGTTTTTGCCGTTGCCGTTGATGGAGGAATTCTTGCCCAGCCGGCCGCAGTGGGCGAAGAGATCGGCGCCCGCGTCGGTGGAGCCGATGAAGCCCAGCCCCTGGATCTCGGGCTGGTCGAGAATGAACTTGTTGATCTCGCGGCCGCCGTGAATCAGGTTGATGGCCCCTTTGGGCCAGCCGGTCTCCTGGGCCACCCGGGTGATGTACTCGGCCGCCACCGGGTCCTGCCGGCTGGGGCTGATCACCACCGAGCAGCCGGCCGCCAGGGCGTAGGGCACAAACGAGGACCAGGCGTGCATCGGGATGTTGCTGGGGGTGACGATCAAGAAGGCGCCCAGCGGCTCCCAGCTCAGCCACATGTCGATGCCGTTGGCCAAGTCGTCGATGTGCTCGTTACGGGCGGCCAGGCCGTAGGCCGCCGAGCAGGCCGATTCGATGTTTTCGATCACCCGGCGCACCGATCCGCGCGACTCGGCGATGGTCCGTCCGTGATCCTGGGTGAGCACCCGGCAGAGCTCCTCGAAGCGCTCCTCGAATTTCTGGCGCATGTCGAACAGCATCCGCGCCCGTTCGCGCAAAGGGATGCGCCGCATGGCCTCGAACCCCTTGTGGGCGGCTGCGACCGCGGCGCGCGCCTCCTCGCGGGTTGCGGTGGGGAATTCGGCGATAATCTCGCCGGTGGCCGGGTTGGTGGTGGTGTTGCTGATGGTGGCGGCGGAGTCCACCCATTCGCCGTCGATCAGAAATTTCAACTTGCCGTAATGCGGTTTGACCTCCGGCAGTATCGCCATCGGAACCTCCCTGAATTCGATCCTCGGACTGG
>JASFIY010000351.1:0-3833 GCA_050122415.1 Desulfobacteraceae bacterium | reverse complement strand
GAGAGCGGCAGCTCTGCCAGCTCCGCGGCGTTGTAGCCACTCAGGCGCTGGGTGGTGGGGTTGGCATAGCGAATGGCGTTGTCCTGGACCACGAAAATGGCGTCGTTGGCGTTTTCCACCAGCAGCCGGTATTTCCTCTCCGATTCGGCCAGGGCCTGCTCCGCGCTGAGCAGGTCTTCGATGTCGCGGCCGACGGTCAGGGTGTGCGGTTGGCCGCCGAGGCTGATGCGGTTGGCCGAAATCAGCCCGGTCCTGCAGCTGCCGTCCTTGTAACGAAAGCGGGCCTTGAGGTTCTTGACGTAACCCTGGCGGCGCAGGCCCGCGGCCAGGCGCCGCCGGTCCCCGGGATCGGCCCAGATCTGGATGTCGCCGGCGGTTTGCCCCAGTACCTCCTCGCGGCCGTAGCCGGTCAGGGCGCTGAAACCGTCGTTGACATCGATGTAGCGCCCGTCGACGCCGCGGTTGATGGTGATGGCGTCGGGACTGGTTTCGAATGCCGTGCGAAACCGCTCCTCGCTGTCCCAGAGGGCCGCCAGCGCCCGCTTGCGCTCGGTGATATCGCTGATGCAGACAATCAGATGGGAGAATTTGGACATCTCCCGGGGGATGTTGACCTTTATCAGGACCTGGATCTCTTCACCGGCCAGGGTGCGGTTGACCGCTTCGCCCTCGAAGCTGGGACGCCCCTCGGCAATCGCCAGCAGAATGTTGCGCAGGGCCTCAAAAGAGGCCGGCACCAGGACCTTTTCGAGACCGCCCAGCAGCTGGCGCTTGTCTTCGGCGCGGTAAAGCGCCAGGGTGGCGTCGTTGACGTCCAGCACCCGGATCAGGCCGGCGGCCTTGCGGACAAATTCGGGATGCACGGCCAGGAAGTCCGCAAAGGACTCCCTGCCGATCCGCCCCACAACCTCGTCGATGGCGGCGCGCACCGCCGCGAAATCCTCCTCCCAGATGGAGACCGCCGAGGTTTTGAAGATCTGGCGGTAGCGTTCCTCGCTTTCCCGCAGGGCCGTCTCGACGCGCCGCCGTTCGCTGATTTCGGCCTCCAGGCGCTGGTTGACCGCCATCAGGGCGGCGGTGCGCGCCGCCACCCGCCCCTCCAGCTCCTCGCCCGCCCGGCGCAGCTGGCTGCGGGCCTCCTTGCGCGAGATTTCCAGGGCCACGAGATTGCCGATCAGCGACAGGGTGTCCAGGTCGGGCTGGGCGAAATAGCTCAAACTGCGGTTGAAGGCGTAAAAGACCCCCAGGACCTTAGCGCCCATCTGGATCGGGGCGGCCATCCCGGATACCAGGCCCTCGGCCGCCAATATCTCATCCAGAAGGGGCTCGAATTGATCTTCGTTGGCGTAGTTATGGACGATGGCGCCCCTTCCGCTGCGGGTCACCAGACCCCCCAGGCCTTTTCCGGCGGGCACCCGCAGCCGGCCGAAGCGCGGGTCGCGAATACCGGAGCAGGTCTGCATGACCAGATCCCCGCTTTCCTGATCCAGGCGCATGATGTTGGCGGTATCGGTGCACAGCAGCTCACGGCAGTGGTCCACGGCCAGCTGCAGGTTTTGCTCCAAACGGCCGTCGGCGGTCATGGCCGTCGCCAGGTCGTACAAGGTCCGGAATTTTCTGAGCTCGTTCTCCAGCCCGGCCTCGACCCGCAGCCGCTCGGCGTGCTCCCGCTCGAAGTGCCGCAGCTGGTGGGCCAGTTCCTCGTAGGATGGGTTATGAGACATGACAGTGATGTTCCAACGCTAGGGGAGATCCCTCTGTTTGGGGGCCGCCGCCGCAGGCCGCCCCGAAGCGGTTCAAAGACAAAAAAAATGAAGCCAGCCGCGCGGGCGCCCACCGCCATCGATGGCTCAGGGTTTTGAAAGGCCCGGGCCCCCGCCGCGCTGTAAGACCCCGAAAACGATGCTGCCGCACAGCATCACGGCAGAGCCGAGAACGAAGGCGTGGCGCAGCTCGAAGAGATCCATCATCACCCCGGCCAACAGGGCCCCGGCGAGCATCCCCAGGCTGTGCGCCATGGTGAGCAGCCCCATCACCGAGCCCATCGCGGTGGTGCGGTTGCCTTTGATCACAGCCAGGGCCATCAGCGCCGGCATGGCGACACCACCGCCGATGCCGAAAAGCACGTTGACGGCGAAAAGGCTCCAGAAGCCGCGCGTCCAGTTGAAGCCCAAAATCGCCGCGCTGGCCATCAGGCTGCCCGTCAGAATCATGGCCGGTCGGTTGAAACGGTCGGCCAGGTACCCCATCGGCACGTGAATCAGGCCGCTGATAAAAACCCCCAGCATCACCAGAACCCCGATGGCCGAGCTGGTCAGGCCGAAGGCATTGTCGGCAAAAACCGGCAGAAACCCCCAGATGATCCCGATGCACGCGGTGTAGGCGAAGCGCAGGCAGAAAAGCGCGGCGATCTCGCGATCGCACAGCAGGAGTTTCCAGGAGAGGGCCGTCTGAACGTGGCTGACAACCCGCTCGCTGCGCGTGGGCGGCAGCAACAGGAGACTGGCGAGGCAGCCGACCAGCGCCAGAAGCCCCATGCAGCCGAAAGCGGCGTCCAGGTTGAAGCGGTCGTTGATCAGCCCCCCGATCAGCGGTCCGAGGCTCAGCCCCCAGAAAACCGACATGTTGAAAAGCCCCATGGTCAGCCCCTCGCTGCCCACCGGGGTGATGTCCCCCACGTAGGCCTGGCTGACCGGCATGATCATGGCGGAGGCGATGCCCTGGACGAAGCGCACCAGGATCAAGGTCTCCACGCTGCCGGCACGCATGAAGGCCAGCGAAATGAGGGCATAGCAGAGAAGCCCGCAGACGATGAACGGCTTGCGCCCCCGGCGGTCCGAAAGCCGGCCGAAAAACGGCAGCAGAAAGGTTCGGGAGAGCGAAAAGGCACCGAAGATCATGCCGATGTAAAACCCGCTGGCCCCCATGTCACGGGCATAGACCGGCAGCAGCGGCACCACGATGCCGACGCCCATGATGGCGGCGAAGATCGAGAGGAAAAGAACCCCGAACACCCTGCGGCTGCGTCTATCCATGTCGTTGGGGCATCAGGCTGATCCGCAAGCAAGTCTTTTGTGCGTGGTTTCAATCGGCGCTGAGGCCCGGAAACGCTCCGGCGCGCCTGGAGGTTTTACAAAGGGCGCCACCCTGCGATGCGCGCATCGCTGAGCGTAAGCAGAACCGCCCTTTTAACAGAGAGCTTCGCTCTTTTCCAGCAATTTCGGCCAGCGGCGCGGCGGCCGGCCTCTGGCGCGGCCTCCCTTGGGATGCCGCATGCCGACCCGAATGGCGTCGCCATCGACGACGGTTTTCTGCCGCACCCTAACCCGCCGGACCGCGGCCGAACTCCAGTTCGACCCGGCGGTTGGCACCCCGCCCCTCGGGGGTTTGGTTGGATGCGACGGGGTCGGCCGGTCCCATGCCGGTGGCTTCGATGCGCTCGGCCCCGACCCCCCTGCCCACCAGGTAGCTCTTCACGATCTCCGCCCTGAAGCGGGACAGCCAGGTGTTGTAGCTGGCGGCGCCGGCATTGTCGGTATAGCCTTTGATGGTCACGCGCAGCCCCGGGTCGGCGGTAAGCAGCACCGCCGCCTGATCCAGGGTCGCGTAAGCCTCCTCGGACATTTCATTGGAATTGTACATGAAAAAGACCCGCATTTTTTCGGGCGGCACGGGCGGCACGGGCGGCGGGGGTGCGGCGGTGGGCGCGGCGGTGGGCGCGGCAACGGCGGCGGAAACAGGGGCTGCCCCGCGCGGGGCGTCAACCGCCCCGTCGGCATCGCCCGCATCGGGTCGGGAGACGAGCTGCTGCGGATCTGCCGCGGGGGGGGAGC
>JASFIY010000350.1:0-3833 GCA_050122415.1 Desulfobacteraceae bacterium | reverse complement strand
CGCGGTATCCGTGGTCACCGCGGCGGATATCGAGGCCGCCAAGCAGACGCGGGTCGCGGAAGCGCTCAAGGGGATACCCGGAATCGACATCGTCTCCAGCGGTGGCCCGGGGTCATCCACCACGGTCTTCATCCGGGGCGGAGACTCCAAAAACACCCTGGTGCTGGTGGACGGCATCATGTTCAACGACCCTTCCTCGCCCAACCGCTCCGCGGACCTCGCCAACCTGACCCTGGACAATATCGAGCGCATCGAGGTCGTCCGCGGCCCCCTCAGCGCCCTGTACGGCAGCAACGCCACCGGCGGCGTGATCAACATCATCACCAGGAAGGGCAGCGGCCAACCGACGGCGCACGTCGGCGCGGAATACGGCTCCTACGACACCTGGAGGGCCTTCGGCGACGCATCCGGCCAGTTGAAGAAATTCAATTTTTCGCTGTCGGCCGCCAGAACCGAAACCGACGGCTTTTCGGCGGCCAACGACCGCAACCGGGATATTCCGCGGGGCGGCAACACCGCCGAGGACGACGGCTGGGAGAACACCACCGTGTCGGGAAAATTCGGCCTCGACATCACCGACAACTTCGACGTCAACGCCACTGTCCGCTACATCGATTCAAGCGCCGATATCGACGATTTCAACGGGTTTGCCGCCGACCGCTGGAATTTCAACACCTTCCCGGCCGCGCTCGAACCGGACGGCGCCAAGGGGCAGAAAACCGAAAGCGACCAGCTTCTCTACCAGTTCAACGTGCACAACTTTTTTCTGGACCGACGGGGGGAATCCAATCTTTTCTACAAGGGCTCCGACCAGGAAAGGAAAATTTACGACGCCGACGACAACCGCACCAACGATCTCGAGGGCCGCGTGACCGAAGCCGGCTGGCAGGGCAGCCTGACGCTGGGCGCGATCAACACGCTTTCCCTCGGCTACACCTACTTCGAGGAAAAGCTGGAGGAGAACGACAGCGACCAGAAGGAGGCCGACATCCACAGCTACTGGGTCAGCGACCAGCTCTTTCTGCTGGACGACCGGCTGGTGGTCGTAGGCGGCGTCCGGGTCGACGACCACAGCCGTTTCGGCACCGAGACCACCTGGCAGGTGGCCCCCTCCTACCTCATCCAACAGACCGACACCACCCTCAAGGCCAGCTACGGCACGGGCTTTCGCGCCCCGTCGCTGTTTGAGCTTTTTGCCGAACCGATCGTGGCCTTCGGGTTCCTGGGCGGCAACGCGGACCTCGACGCCGAGAAAAGCCGCGGCTGGGATGCCGGCTTCGAGCAGCGCCTGCTGGAGGGCAAGGTCAAATTCGGGGCCACCTATTTCGCCACCCGCTACCGGGACAAGATCGAGTTCGTCTTTGACCCGGCAACCTTCACCTCCACCTATGAAAATTTGGACGGCACCACCAAAACCCAGGGAGTGGAAACCTTTGCCGAGTGGTCGCCGATCGAGACGCTCTCGCTGCTGCTCAACTACACCTACACCGACACCGAAGACCCCGATGGGGAGGAACTGGTGCGGCGGCCGCAAAACAAGGTCCATTTCAACACCCGTTACCGTTTTCGCGAGCGGCTGAACCTCAACCTGGATGTCTATTGGGTGGACGAGCGCAAAACCATCGCCTCGGCGGTGGATAAGAACGGCGACCGAGTGGAAGACCTGGACGCCTACTATCTGGTCAACCTTGCCGCGGCCTACGACCTCAACGACCATGTGCAATTCTATGGCCGCATCGACAACCTTTTCGACGAAAACTACGAGGAGAGCTGGAGCTACGCCACGCCGGGCCTGTCGGGCCATGCCGGCGTGAAATTCACGTTTTAAATCTCTTTTTCAGGCCGTGGAAACGGCCGTCCAGGACCGTGAGCCAAAAGGGGCCGGGTATGGCCCTTTTATGCCGCACCCTGCCCTGAGGAAAACGCATGTCCAGAACGGGTCTCAAACCGGCCCTGCTCTTGCTGTTGCTCCTCGCCCCGGCGCTTGTCTGCGCCCCGGCCCGGGGCGCGGCGGTTTCGGTTGTGGACCACCGCGGCACGCTGGTCCGCATCCCGCAACCGCCGCAGCGGGTCGTCTCGCTGGTGCCTGCGGTCACCGAGATGATCGTCGCGATCGGCGCCGGGGGGTCGCTGACGGCGGTGACCGCCAACGACAGCCGCCTGCCGGAAATGGCGGCCAAGCCCGTTATCGGCGGATTCCATACGGCGTCGCTGGAGCGCATCGCGGCGCTCGCCCCGGACCTGATTTTCTATGCCGCCGCGCAGACCGGGGTGCCGGCGCGCTTTGCCGGCGGTAACTGCCGGCTGGTCAATTTGGAGCCCACCACCCTGGCGGACGGCTGCGAGACCCTGGCCATCCTGGGCGAGATCTTCGACCGCCGCGATGCCGCCCGCGCCGTCTGCGCACGCAACCGCGCCCAACTGGCGCTGATGGCCCGCAAGGTCGCGACCATCGCGCCGGCGGCGCGCCTGCGGGTGGCTTGCCTGCTGGGGCCTACACCGATCCGGGCGCCCGGCGACGACGCTTTTCAAAACGGGATGATCCGGGCGGCGGGCGGCATTCCGCCCAGCCTGGGCCGCAACGGCCCGCGGACCGGGATCTCCGAGGCGGAGTGGCGCGCCTTCGACCCCCAGGTGGTCTACGGCTGCAGCGATGATCGCCGCGCCATCGAGGGGCAGCTGGAACGCCCCGGGTGGCGGGCGGTGGAGGCCGTCCAAAAGGGCCGGGTCTATTTCTTTCCCCGCGACCTGGCCTGCCTCAACGCCACCCGCAGCGGCGAATTCGTCTCCTGGCTGGCCGCCCGGATGTATGGGGCGGCCTTCGCCCGCAAGGACCACCAGGTGATGACGGATGCCGTTGTGGGCGCCCGTGACCTGAAACTGGGGCTGGATTACGTCCGGTCCGCCCAAATCGTCTACAGCCGCATCCATGATTTCGAGAACAAAACCCTGGTGGTGGATTTCACCCGCCCGCTGCGGGTCCTCTCCACCTTGGAGGGCCCGCGGGAAGGCCTCATGACGGTCGCCAACCACTTCATCCCGCCGGCCGGCTGGGAGCTGGAGCACGCCAGCGATCTGGCCGCGCTGCGGGCCGGCATCGCCCCGCTGCTCCATCGCCCGGCGGAGTCCACCAGCTTTCTGTTCACCGGTGCCGACATGGACCACCTGGCGGTTCAGCGCGCGCGTTTCCGGGAGATGCAAATCCAGGCGCTGGTCACCGCCGGGGTCTGCGCCAACGCCCTGCGCGCCGCCAAGGACCCGGGCGGCTTCTACGAACCGGGCACCATCAACATCATCCTGCTGCCCAACATGGCGCTCACGCCGCGGGCCATGGCGCGCGCCGTTATCAGCGCCACCGAGGCCAAGACCGCCGCCCTGCAGGACCTGGACATCCGCAGCAGCGTGAATCCCGGCCGCCACGGCGCCACCGGCACGGGCACCGACAACGTGATCGTCGTCCAGGGCGCGGGCGGCCGGATCGACAACGCCGGCGGGCACAGCAAGATGGGCGAGTTGATCGCCGCGGCCGTCTACCGCGGGGTTCAGGAGGCCGTCGGCCGGCAAAACGGGCTGCACCCCGGGCGGGACATCTTCCAGCGCCTGGCCGAGCGTCGTCTCGGCCCCTATGATCTGGCCGGGTCTGCGGCCGGCCCCGGCGGGCTGGATTTCGACCGTATCCTGGCGGCGCTGGAGGAGGTGCTCCTCAGCCCGCAGCACGCCGCCTTCGTCTCGGCCGCCCTGGCGATCAGCGATGCCCACGAGGCCGGCCGGGTCCCGGACCTGGGCGCCTTTCAGCAGTGGTGCCGGCAAACGGCCGAGGAGATCGCCGGCGG
>JASFIY010000349.1:0-3835 GCA_050122415.1 Desulfobacteraceae bacterium | reverse complement strand
ATGATCGCCGGTGCGCCCGAAGACCGCCAAAGCGCCCTGGCCGATTACGGCCATCACATCGGCATGGCCTTCCAGATGGCCGACGACCTGCTGGACTACACCGCCGATGCCGACGTGCTGGGAAAAGCGGTGGGAACGGACCTGAGGGAGGGCAAACTGACCCTGCCGGTCATCCACGCCCTGGCCCGGGTCGATGCCGCCGACAGGGCCTGGATGGCGGCCTTGATCGCCGGCGGTGAGGCCACCCCGGAGGATTTTGATCGTCTGCTGCACCTTCTGGAGCGCAGCGGTGGGTTGCGCGAGACCCGCCGGCAGGCCGAAGAGCACGTCCGACGGGCCCAGGCGGCCCTGACGATTTTCCCGGACGGGGTATCCCGGCAGGTGCTGCACCACATCGCGGATTACGCCTTGCAGCGCCGGGCGTGATCGGCAAAATCCGGTTTAAACCCGCGGTCCGGCGGCTGGCCGCGCCGCGGGGCGAGCCGGCAAGCGAAGGAGAGGCGTATGCTGCCGATTTTACGGCCCCTGCGGGTTTGCGCCATCTGGGGCCTGATCCTGGGGGTGTCGGTTGCGGCCGAGGCGGTTGCGGCCGGTCAGCCCGACGGGGTCTACACCGTCATCGGTTCGGCCGAGATTCGCGGTGCAGGGGTCGATGCGGCCCGCCAGGAGGCCCTTGCCGGGGCGCTGGTGAGTGCCGTCGCCCAGGCCGCCGCCGAGATGCTGCCCCAGGAGGATCTGGTGGCGGCATTCGCAACGCTGAATGCCGCGGTTTTTGAAAACACCGACCGCTATATTCAAAGCTACCGGGTGCTCACCGAAGCCAAGGCCGGCGGCCACTACCGGGTCCTGGTGGAAGTCAAGGCGGCGCTGGCGGCCCTCGAGGAGCGGCTTTCGGATGTGGGGCGGACTGGGGACCGGCCCCAAGCCGCCGATGGCCCGGCGGTGATCGAAGTGGTGGTCGCGGGCACGCGCAACCTCAAGCATTTCATCCAGTTCCGGCAGACGCTGGGCGGCCTTGCGGGTGTGGCGGCGCTCTCCACCCGGGAGATGACCGCCGATCGCACCACCCTGGAGGTGACCTACCAGGGGCGCGCGCGGGAGCTGGCCGACGCCCTGATGATGAACACCTTCGATGCCTTCGGCGTCCGCATCTACGAGGTGTCCGATTACAACCTGCAGGTCGAGCTGATTCCGCAATAGCCGCCGGCTGAATCCGCCGGAGGGCAAGACCCTGAAACCATGAAGGAATCCCCCAAAACGAGGCCTCTGCCGATCAACATCCCAAACACCCTGACGGTGATCCGGATCCTGCTGACCCCGCTGTTTGTCATCTGCCTGCTGCGGGAGATGTTCATCCCCGCGCTGCTGGTCTTCTCTTTTGCGGGGATCAGCGACGGTCTGGACGGCTTCATCGCCCGCTATTTCAACCAGCGGACCGTTCTGGGGGCCTACCTGGACCCGGTCGCCGACAAGCTCCTGCTGCTGTCGGCCTTCATCTGCCTGGCGATCCTGCACGTCATTCCCGAGTGGCTGACGGTCCTGGTGATCAGCCGCGACGTCGTCATCCTGATCGGCATGGTCAGCCTGAAAATTTTCGATGTGGCGGTGGAAATCAAACCCAGCATGGTCAGCAAACTCACCACCGTTTCCCAGCTGCTGACCGTTTTCGTGGTGCTGCTAAACCCCATCCGAAACGGCTTCGGGCCCCTCTCCCTGACCCTGTTCTGGGTGACCGCCGCCCTGACCGTCGCCTCCGGGCTGCACTACACCTACGTCGGCCTGAAATTCCTGCACGCCGATGCCGATTGAACGGGGCCGCGGCGGCTTCATTTTGCTTGACAGCCGGCACCTGCGATGGTAGAGGTTTCGCCACTTATAGGCACGTAGCTCAGTGGGAGAGCGCTACCCTGACACGGTAGAAGTCGTTGGTTCAAATCCAATCGTGCCTACCAGAAAAATCAAAGGGGTTACAGAGCGGCGTTTAAATTCTGTAACCCCTTTTTTGTTTGCTTTACAATTCTTTGAGTTTGTTTTTTAGAATCTTTCCGGTCTTGGTCATGGGCATTTCGTCAAGAAATTGAATCGCCCGGGGATAGGCGTGGGCCTCCAGCTTGCCCTTCACGTGGGTGCGGATGCTTTCCTCCAGGGCTGCGTCCGGGTGGAACCCGGGCTTGGGCACGATGAAGGCTTTGACGATCTGGCCCCTCACCGGGTCCGGCACCCCGAGAACACAGACCAGGGCCACGGCCTCGTGTTTCATCAGGCACGCTTCGATCTCCCCCGGGCCGATGCGGTATCCGCCGCTCTCGATGAGATCGTCGGCTCTCCCGGTAAACCAGAAGTGGCCCTCGGCGTCTTTGCGCCCCAAATCCCCGGTTTTCAACCACTGGCCCGTGAATTTCGCGGCGGTGGCTTGCGGGTTGTTCCAATAGGCCAGAAACATGACCGGGTCCGGTCGTTTGACGCAGATTTCGCCCACCTCGCCGATGGCGGCGACCTCGCCGGCCGGATTGAGGATCTCCACCCGGTGGCCGGGGACCGCTTTGCCGATGGCGCCCCGGACAATCGGCATCACCTCGCAGCAGAACCCGATCACCAGGTCGCACTCGGTCTGACCGTATTGCTCGTTGAGGTCCACCCCCAGCGATTCCCGGCTCCACTGGTACAGCTCCTCCCCCAGGGTCTCGCCCCCCGCGGTGACCGATCGCAAGTGGATCTTGTAGCGGTCCCGGACATTTTTGACATTGTTCATCATGATCCGCAGCACCGTGGGCACCACCATCAGATTGCGGACGGCATATTTTTCCATCATGAAAAAGGCTTTTTCGGGGTCGAACTTGGGCGGCCTGAAGGCCAGCATGGGCACGCCGTGGTGCAGGGTGGGAAAAAGGGCGTCGTAGGACCCGCCGATGTAGGCCCAGTCCAGCGGCGTGTACATCAGATCCCCGTTTTTGGGGAACAGGTTGTGGTAATATTCGAACCCCGGCAGGATACCCAGCAGCAAGCGATGGGCGTGCAGGGTCCCCTTGGGCTGCCCGGTCGTGCCCGAGGTATAGATGATCAGGGCGGGGTCATCGGGTCTGGTGGCCGCCGGCTTGAAATCCGCGCTGCCCGCGGCCACGCTTTTCCAAAAGTCCAGGACGTCGCCGTCGGGGCCTTGCCCCACCACCAAAATCAGCTTCAGCTCGGGCAGACGATCCCGGATTTCAACGATTTTTGCCAGATTTTCGCTGTTGGTGATGACGACCGTGGCGGCGCTGTCCTGGAGCCGGTACTCGATCGCCATGGGACCGAAAAGGGTCAGCAGCGGCAAGGCGATGCAGCCGAGCTTGTAGACCGCTATGTGGGATATCAGGGTCTCGGGACATTGGGGCAGCAGAATGCCGACCCGGTCGCCGGGTTGGGTGCCGTGGGCTTTGAGGGCGTTGGCCAACCGGTTTGAGAGGACCTTGAGATCCTGGAAGGTAAAGCGCTGCTCCTTTTCATCCGGGCCGACGTAGATCAGGGCCAATCCGTTTTTGCCATCGGCCCATTTATCGCTGACGTCCACCCCAATGTTATAGGTGGCGGGTATTTCCCACCTGAAATTGCGGTACAGCTCATCGTATGTTCGACCGTCGCGCATGGCTCTCACCTCATCGGGATCAAAATTCAACCCTTGACAGTTCCGCAAAAAGCCCAGTCCCTGCGTTGCGCTGCATCTCGAAGTCGCTGCGGCGTACATAAGTACGCCGCACGCCGCTGAGATTTGCGCGCCGTAGCGTGAACTTTTTTCGAAACCGTCTGGTTTTCGATTTTTTACCGGTTCATGAACCCTTTAGCGCCTTCATTTTTT
>JASFIY010000348.1:0-3843 GCA_050122415.1 Desulfobacteraceae bacterium | reverse complement strand
CGAAATAGTTCAAAGCCCACACCCGCGCGTGTGCATTCGCGGCTTTGGGGATTCCAGCGTCGATTTCGAACTGCTCTGCTGGATACGGGACCCGGCGGATCGTGGCCGTGTCAGTCACGAACTCTACATGGCGCTTTACAAGCTGCTGGATCGGGAGGGGATCGTAATTCCCTTCCCGCAGCGGGACCTTTGGGTCAGGCAGCTGTCTTGAAGCGGCCCGGTCCGACAACGGTTGATGGGAAAAATTCCCGGAATATGGGGAATTCTCCTTTTAAAATGAGGTTCAGCCCCATGGACAATTTCCGGCCTTTCCCATAGATTATAAACATAAATTCATTGCCCCGGCGTCCTGCCGAACCCGAGCCGAAGATTCCCACCGACTCCAAGTTGATGGCAGACCCTGCCGGTTGCTTCTCATCCCGTTCAGCCTGTGGCCGCCCGCTTGCTGTGGGGGCCCGATTTCAAGGGCAAGCAGCGCTGTTACGCAACCCGGCAACTGAAAGGAGGGTATCATGGCGGTAAAAATTCTGATCAAACGACGCTTCAAGGAAGGCCACTTCAACGAAATCAACCGAATGCTCAAAAAAGTGCGCTACGGGGCGATGGATGAGGATGGCTATCTCTCCTCGGAAACCCTGTGGGATCATGAAGATCCGTTCCGGGTGGTGGTCGCCTCCAACTGGCGCAGCCTGGATGATTGGAGACGCTGGCTTAACAGCCCCAGGAGAAAGGCGGATATGGGCGAGTTCGAGAAGTTCCTCGACGGGGAGACCCAGTACGAGGTGTTCGACCTCGGCCTTTATCCCCACTGAACCGCCGCGGTGAAGGCGGTTTTGGCGCTTTTTTCCCATGGGCTGACCCCGGCTGGAGCTTGCCGCTGCGGACTGGCGCGGATTCGATGGACCGCCTTGGCGCCGCGGGCTCCCGCCGGGTAATCCCCCCGCCGTCCACCAGCGGCGGGGAGCGATTGAAGGGATCACTCCGAGAAAAATGGTCCCGTCAAGAAACACGCTCCCCATCCTGCCCGCCCTTTCGCCCGCAACCGGCATGGCCACCGCCGGTGCATATCGCGTGCGGCGGTCGATGGGCCCGCCTGACGAACCAGCCCCCCATCTTTTGACCCAGCCCATTACCGCAACCCCAAAAAGGGGTTGACTTGCCTTGGGCTCCCCTCCTACAACCTTCCCCGGTGCCGACCGGCATCGATCCAGGAACCCGGCAAACCACGGGAGGGCCGCTTTGGCAAAAGGCCTGTTGATGGTCCTTACCGGCAACGGTAAGGGCAAATCCACCGCTGCCATGGGAATGGCGTTGCGCGCCATGGGCCACGGCATCAGGGTCTGCGTGATTCAATTTGTCAAGGGGCCCCGGCCTGGCGGTGAACGTGAGGCCGCCAAACGCTTCAGCGACCTGATGGTGTTTCAAGTCACCGGCCGCGGTTTTACCTGGGCCTCCGATGACCTCCAAAAAGACGCGCACGCCGCCCGCGAGGGCTGGGCCCTGGCCTGCGCCGCCCTCTCCGACGGCGGTTACGGACTGGTGGTGCTGGATGAGCTGACGTATCCGATCCGCTACGGGTTTTTGACCGAGGCGGCCGTGTTGGCGGCCCTGGGGCAGCGACCCGCCGGCCAGCACGCGGTTGTCACCGGCCGCGGCGCTTCCGCCGGGCTGCTGGCCGCGGCCGACCTGGTCACCGAGATGCAGGCCGTCAAGCACCATTTGGCGGCCGGCGTTCAGGCCCAGCCGGGGGTTGAATTCTAGCCCCGCCGGCGCGGAACGGCCGGGCTGCTCATGGAAAACTAACGCCCTGCTGATGGATTTCTAACACCCGCTTGACAATCTGTCGCGTCAGGTCGCCGGAGGCCGGGGGCGCGTCCTGGGGTGAAGCCGGGGTGACCGGATGGCGCATGCCGGCGGCGGTTTATGCTTTGCGCCCCTTTTGAGCGTGTGTGCCCGGGTTGCCGGAAATAGCTGAGGGATCATGGCCAAAGAAAAAATTCTGGTGGTTGACGACGAAGAGGATATTCTGGAACTGGTGCGCTACAACCTCGACCGCGAAGGGTACACCGTGGTGTCGGCCGGCACCGGGGAGGACGCCCTGGAAACGACCCGCACCCAGGCCCTGGATCTCATCGTTTTGGACCTGATGCTGCCGGGCATCGACGGCCTCTCCGTGATGAGAAAGCTCAAAGCGCTGCCCGCCACCCAATCGCTGCCGGTGATTCTCCTGACCGCCAAGGGGGAGGAGGCCGATGTGGTCGCCGGTCTGGAACTCGGCGCCGAGGATTACATCACCAAGCCCTTTTCACCGCGCATCCTGACGGCGCGGGTGCGGGCTGTCCTGCGGCGCAAGACCCAGGAAATACCCGGACCTGAAACCGAGGAAATTCGAATTCATGAACTGGTCATGCACCCCGGCCGGCGCAGTGTTTTTGTCGCCGGCGAGCCTGTGGAGATGACCTACACCGAATTTCAAATCCTTTCATTTCTAGCCGTGCGCCCGGGCTGGGTCTTTACCCGCACCCAGATTCTGGATGCCATTCGCGGCGACGATTACCCGGTCACCGATCGCAGCGTGGATGTCCAGATCGTCGGCCTGCGCAAAAAGCTGGGTGTCTGCGGCAGCTATATTGAAACCGTCCGGGGTGTCGGTTATCGCTTCCGCGAAAACCCATGAGAAGACCCAAGCCCCTCATCTGGCAGCTGATTCCCTCCTATCTGCTGATCATTCTGGTGTCCCTGGGCGGCGTGAGCTGGTTTGCGCTGGCCTCCCTGAAGTCCTTTTTCATCCAGCGCACGGCCCTCGATCTGGAAACCCGTGCCCGGATTCTTGCCGGGCAGGTTCTGGAGCACATCCAACCGATCGACTCCGCTGCGATCCGCCGGATCTGCGGCAATCTTGGCCGATTCACGGACACCCGGATCACGGTCATCTCAGCCGACGGCACCGTGGTGGCGGATTCCCATGAGGCGCCGGGCCGGATGGAAAATCACGGCAGCCGGCCCGAGGTGCTGCAGGCGCTTGCCGGCGGGCTGGGACGCTCCGAGCGTATGAGCGGCACCCTGGGTGAGCCCATGATGTACGTGGCGCTGCCCTTGGCAGTGGGCGGCGAGCCCCCTGTGGCGGTGCTGCGGGCCGCGATTTCCCTGAAGGCCGTTGAATCCCAGGTGGAAGCGCTTTTTGCGAAGGTTTTGATCGGCGGGTTTTTTTCCGCGATTCTGGCCTTGGCCTTGGCATTTTGGGTTTCGCGGCGGATCAGTCGCCCGCTGGAGGAGCTGCGCAGCGGCGCTGAAAAGTTTTCCGCGGGATACCTCCAATACCGTCTGGAGGTGCCCGGACCGGCCGAGTTGGCGGCCCTCGCGCGCACGATGAACCAGATGGCGGCCCAACTCCAGGAAAGGATCGATGCGGTCATCAGCCAGCGCAATGAATTTGAAACCGTGCTGGCCAGCATGGTGGAAGGCGTCGTGGCCATCGATCCACAGGGGCGGGTGTTGAGCTTCAACGCGGCCTTCAGCCGCATGCTGGGGGTACCCGCGGGCCAGATAAAAGGCCGGGACATCCACGAGATCATCCGCGACCGCTCTTTTCACCAGCTTTTGGCCGAATCCGCCCGCCAAAATCGGCTGATGCAGGGGGACTTCATGGTGCGCCAGCCGTTGGAGCGGATCTTCGACACCCACTGCGTGCCGCTGGCGGGAGCCGCCGCGGCGCCTGCCGGCACCCTGGTGGTGCTGCACGACGTGACCCGCATGCGGCGCCTGGAAAATGTGCGCCGGGATTTCGTGGCCAACGTTTCCCACGAAATCCGGACCCCCTTGACGGCCATCAAGGGGTTTGTC
>JASFIY010000347.1:0-3848 GCA_050122415.1 Desulfobacteraceae bacterium | reverse complement strand
GCCATGCTGACAGGCCGGCTCTCCTCGGAGCGCCTTTCGCTGGGGGCGCTGGGGGATGCAGCCGCCACGGCCCCCGCCCGGGATAGGCCGAACCGCCTGTCGGACACCCCCGTCAGGCTCGACTGGCTGGAATTTTTCGACGCCCGCCTGGAACTGGCGGTCAGCACCGTGGCCGACAGCCCCATACCGGTCGAAAATCTGAACGTCACCCTGGCAGTGGCGGGCGACGCCCTGGACGCCGCGTTCCGCGGCCGCCTGGCCGACTCCGACCTGGAGGGGCAGTTGGCGGTGACGGCAACCGGCGCCACGCCCAGCGTTCGGCTGCAGGCCGCCACCGGGCGCATCGATGCCGGGCAGGCGCTGCGGCAGCTGAAACTGCCCGAGGTCGTCGCCGGCAGTGCGGACAGAGTTCGTTTCGAGGGCCGCAGCGCGGGGCGCACACTGGGTGCGCTGCGCGAAGCGGCGGAGATCAGTGTCAAAATGTCACCGGCCAGGGTGACCTATTCCGGCAAGTTGATGTCCGAACCGCTGACGCTGGTCGTGGCGAATGCCGAGGTGAGCGTCAAGGCGGGGCACCCGGTTTCGGCTACCGTGGCCGGGACCTTGAACCAGGCGCCCTTCCATGCGGCCCTCGGCACCGGGACCCTCGCCGAAATTTTCCAAAAGGACGACCCGCTCCCCGTGCGGGCCACGATTCAGGCCGCGGATCTGGAGCTGGAGGTCGAAGGCACCGTGGTCCGGCCCTTCCGGCGGCAGGCGTTTGACCTTGCCCACGAGCTGGCGGGAAAGGATATTCAGGAACTTGATGCGCTGCTGGGCCTTGCGCTGCCCCTGCAGGGGGCATTCCAGGCCGCCGGCCGGGTTTCCGGGCGCGGCAAGCGGTTCACCCATGAAGGGCAGCTGCGCGTCGGAAAGAGCGACCTCCAGGTGGACCTGACCGTTTTGGAGGCGCCCGCGCGCCCCGAAGTTTCGGGTCGCATCCAGGCCGGGACGCTCCATTTAAGCGACCTGAAGCTTCCAGACGGGGGCAGGGGCAAGGGACCGGCGGACCCATCCCGGGTCATTCCGGAAATCCCTTTTGTCACCGACCTCTTTGATGCGGTGGACCTGGATCTTGCGCTCGCGGCGGGGCGCATCGTCACCGAGGCCGGGGCGCACGTCGGCCTGACCTCCACGCTGGGGCTGCGAAGCGGCCGATTGCGCTTCGCGCCCGTTGTCACCGGTGCGGCCAGTGAACGGTTGGAGGGCGAGCTCGAGATCGACGCCGCGGCCACGCCGCCGGCGGTCACGCTGCGGCTGGACGCCCAGGGGCTGGACCTTCGGCTGTTGCAGCCCCAAACGCGGAATTCGGACCTCGTCACCGGGCGCCTGGACCTGCATGCCGGTCTCGCCGGCAGCGGCGCCACGCTGCGCAGCCTGTTGGGCAATGCCGTCGGCCGCCTCACCCTGATTGCGGGAGAGGGCCGGATCACAGGCCGCGGCCTGGACCTCTGGGCGGCGGACCTCGTCCCGACGATGCTCTCGCCCCGCTGGCAGCGGGAAAACGTGACCGAAATGAATTGCACCGTTGCGCACGTCGAATTGAAATCGGGGCTGGCCGAGCTGGAGGATTTCATCCTGGACACCCGGCGCATCACGGTGGCCGGCAGCGGGGTGCTGAAACTGGAAACGGAAGGGCTGGATCTGTTGCTGGCGCCGCGTCCCAAGCGGCCGAGTCTGGTCAGCCTGGCCAAGCCGGTGGCCATCAGGGGCACCCTGGCCACGCCCCGGGTATCGGTTGCACCCCTCCCCAGCCGGCGCCGGCTCCTGCGCACGGGGCTGCTGGCCGGCCTGGTCAATCCGCTCTTCCTGCTGAGCGCTTTCAGCGACCTGGGCACCGGAGGGGGCAATCCCTGTGCGGCGGCCACCGCCCGCGCCTATCAAGCGGCGGGCGTCGAACCGCCCTGAAGATGGCGGCGGCAGATGGTGCTGGGCGTCTCGTGGGCTCTGGTGGTCTTGGCAGGGATTTGAACCTGTAAGCCATTCTGATCAGCGTACCGGGTTGGTGGGCTGAGATGGCCAAAACCGGCCGTTGAAGCCGGTTTGGGGGAATGCGTCGATGAAAAAACTGCTCTTCGTCGTGATCATGTTCTCTTTAACCGGTTGCTATTCCTTCGGCAGGGGAGTCGCCTCCAGGGTGATCGAAAACCTTGAAAAGGAAGACACCCGGCAGTGTGAAATCCGCGGCAGCCAGTTCAACGGCATCGCGTCCTATCTGGACCAGGGAGAAACCGTCAAGGTCTTGATCGTGCACGGCATCGGGACCCATCGCCCCGGACACTCCGCCATCATCAGCGAGAGTATCGCGCGCACCTTGGGATTGTTCCATTTTTCAAAACCCAGGGACGTCGACATCATGAACCCCAAAAGCCCGGATCAGAGGCTGGCGAATCTGCGCATCATCACCATGCGCAATCCGGATGCATCCAAAAAACTCGTCTTCTACGAGCTGACCTGGTCCGACATCACCGCGGACCGCAAGCGGGTCCTGGATTTCGACACCTCGGGAGAGTTCGCCCATCGCAGGGCGTCCTTCAACAATGCCATGAAGGCCTTCCTCAACGATGTCGGCCCGGATCCGATGATTTATGTCACCGACCCGGAGAAGCTCGTCCTGAGAGCCACCCAGCAAGCCATCTGCTGGATGCTGGCCGGCGGCGAAGGGGAAGAGATCAACAACCAGCAGGGCAGCGTCTGCAGCGTTTCGTCCCTGGCGAGGCTGAGCGGCCTGGAAAAGTACAATATCGTCTTCATCACCCACAGTCTGGGAAGCCGCATCATCATGGACGCGCTGGGAGAGATCGTCGAAACGCTGGGTGACGATCAAATTGTGTCCGGCAACCCCGCCCTGGTTTCCAAAATGCAGGCCAAAGAGATGACGGTCTTCATGCTCTCCAACCAGATGCCGCTGTTGCAAATCGGTCTGCCGGCCCCTGCGGTTGTGGGTCAGATCGCCGGCTATTGCCGTGAAGGCGGCCAGAATTTCGCCAGGCGGGCGTTTAAAAAATTGGATATCGTGGCCTTCACCGACCCCAACGATCTCCTGAGCTATTCCATCACCCAGGATTTCGTGGATCACTACCTGGATTCCAGAATGTGCCCCGTGGTCACCAATATCCACATCAATGTCGCCGACAGACTGACGGCCTTCGGCATCGATGTCGTCAACCCGATTGCCGCCCATGGCAACTATGATTCGGATGAACGGGTGATCGAACTCATTTCCCACGGCAACACCGATTTCGATCAAAATGAGTTCCTCTCCGACCGCTGCCGCATGATAGAAATTGAAAACCGGTAAGGGTTTCCGAATGCAGCCCGTCGCAGCAGTTTTTGCGACGCCGTCAAAACTGATGAACCGGTAAAAAGTCAAAAACCAGACGGTTTCGAAAAAAGTTCAATTTACGGCGCGCAAATCTCAGCGGCGCGGGGCCTGCTTGTTCACGCCGTAGCGGCTTCGAGATGCGGCGCGACGCGAAAATTGGGGTTTTTCGGAACTGTCCCTTTACTGTGTGTCGAAGTCATCTTCTCGGGGTCGGTTTCTTTGATAACGGGAAACTGAAAATTGTCAACCCGGTTGAAAAAAACCGATCTTCCGGTGCGTTTCGCCGCATCGAGCGGTCCTACAGCGCACCGGCCATCATATCGCAGTTCCCGTCCCTCCTTGCATGGCGAGCGGCTGCGGGAGCGGATCTGGCGCGCCTTGGAGCTGCCGCTGGAGGACGCCTGGTTGTCCATCTGCCTGACGGGCGATCCCCGTTGGGTCTAGCCCTGCGGCCAGCGGGCTGCGAAAGTCGCTGCCGCTGCGC
>JASFIY010000346.1:0-3849 GCA_050122415.1 Desulfobacteraceae bacterium | reverse complement strand
AGATGGGCCTGATCTACGTCAACCCCGAGGGACCGGACGGCAACCCGGACCCGGTCGCCTCCGGCCTCGACGTTCGCGAGACCTTCGAGCGCATGGCGATGAACGACGAGGAGACCGTCGCCCTGGTCGCCGGCGGGCACACCTTCGGCAAGTGCCACGGCGCCGGCCCCGCGACCCATGTGGGGCCCGAGCCCGAGGCCGCCCCCATCGAGGAGCAGGGCCTCGGCTGGAAGAGCAGCTTCGGCAGCGGCAAAGGCGGCGACACGATCAGCAGCGGCATCGAGGGCGCCTGGAAGCCGCACCCGACCAAATGGGACATGGGCTATCTGAAGGTGCTGCTCAAATACGACTATGAGCTGGTCAAGAGCCCGGCCGGCGCGCATCAGTGGCTGGCCAAGGACGTGGCCGAAGAGGACATGATCGTCGACGCCCACGACCCGTCCAAGAAGCACCGGCCGATGATGACCACGGCGGACCTCTCGCTGAAGTTCGACCCGATCTATGCGCCCATCTCGCGGCGCTTCCTGGAGAACCCCGAGGAATTCGCCGATGCCTTCGCCCGGGCGTGGTTCAAGCTGACCCACCGCGACATGGGCCCGCGTTCGCGCTACCTCGGCCCGGAGGTTCCGGCCGAGGATCTGATCTGGCAAGACCCGGTGCCGGCGGTGGATCACGAGTTGATCGACGCAAAGGACATCCATGAGCTCAAGGCCAAGATCCTCGCCTCCGGCTTGTCGATTCCCCAACTGGTCTCAACCGCCTGGGCGTCGGCGTCCACCTTCCGCGGCTCCGACAAGCGCGGCGGCGCCAACGGGGCGCGCATCCGGCTTGCGCCGCAGAAGGATTGGGAAGTCAACCAGCCGGCCCAGCTGAAGACGGTGCTGCAGACCTTCGAGGGAATCCAAAAGGCGTTCAACAGCGCACAGTCCGGCGGGAAGAAGGTGTCGCTGGCCGACCTGATCGTCCTGGGCGGATGCGCCGGCGTCGAGCAGGCGGCGAAAAATGCCGGCCACGACGTGAGCGTCCCCTTCGCACCGGGGCGCACGGATGCCACGGCGGAGCAAACCGACGCGGTGTCGTTCGGCGTGCTGAAACCGCTGGCCGACGGCTTCCGCAACTACCGCAAAACCAAATTCGCCGTATCGGAAGAGGAACTGCTGGTGGATCGGGCCCAGTTGCTGACCCTGACCGCCCCCGAGATGACGGTTCTCGTCGGCGGGATGCGCGTCCTGAACGCCAACTTCGGCGGCTCGCCCCACGGGGTTTTCACCAAGCGCCCCGAGACGCTCAGCAACGACTTCTTCTTGAACCTGCTGGACATGGGCACCGTGTGGCAGCCCACCTCCGAGGACGCCGACGTCTTCGAGGGGCGCGATCGCGCAAGCGGTGAACTGAAGTGGACCGGCACCCGGGTCGACCTCATCTTCGGTTCCAACTCCCAACTGCGGGCCGTGGCGGAGGTCTACGGAAGTGAGGACTCCCAGGAGAAGTTCGTCCACGACTTCATCAAGGCCTGGGACAAGGTCATGAACCTCGACCGCTTCGAGCTCGCCTGATCGGGGCATGACCCTCTTCGGGGCCTCATGAAGCGTATCCGCAGGCTGCGAATCGGATGATCGGAAAGCTTTGTCCTATATCCGCCATGAAGGGACGGATGCTTTAGGCCCTCACGAGGGCTGTCAACCCCATATGAGGGCGGCGTTTCAATCCAATCTGAAACGCTGCCCTTTCTTTTTTACCCTTGAAGTCCGCCGGTCGATATCAGGCGGGGCGGATATTCGGTTGGGCGATTAAGTGTCTTGGACCGCTTCAGCGCGCAATTTCAGCCCGAGAGCGCCGATAACTTTAAGGATTGTATCAAAGCTGGGTGTTCGTTCTCCCGAGAGAGCTTTGTAGAGGCTTTCGCGGGATAGGCCGGCTTGACGCGCTACTTGTGACATCCCCTTGGCCCGGGCAATATCCCCAAGGGCTTTGGCAATAAATGCGGCGTCACCATCAGCCTCCTCAAGGCAGGCTTCAAGGTAAGCAGCCATATCTTCTGGGGTGCGAAGGTGTTCAGCGACATCGTATCTGGAAGTTTTGGTTTTTGCCATGACATTCTCCTACAAATTACGTGATAGACGCAGGGCGGTTTTAATGTCCCTGGGCTGTGTCTTTTTGTCGCCGCCAGCCAACAGGATCACCACCGTTTGTCCTGTTTTTCTAAAGTAGACCCGATAGCATGGACCGTAATCAATCCGCATTTCCGATACGCCATCACCAACTGCTTTAACGTCTCCTGGGTTTCCTGCCGCTAACCGTTCAATCCGGACCAGGATTCGAGCACGCGCCCGGATGTCTTGCAAGTCATCGACTCATTCGGCAAAAGTTTCGGTTTTGCGGATTTCAATCCTGGCGATATTGTAGCCAATTGGATACAATTGTCAAGGTGTTTTAGTTGAGGACGGGACAGGGGGCAGGGTTGAAAATCCGCGTTTCTTTTCAGGTTAATTTTTGATAGCGTTACCTTACGCCGTGACAAGCCAGAATCCACGCGCCCGGCCCTCCATCGCATCATCTGCCGGGGAATCGAACGCTGCCGGTATCTGGGCTTGACGGCAACGGCGGTCGGTCAAGAACTCGGCTTGAGTTGATCGGGCGTCAGTCGGGCCGCCGAAAGAGGCCGGTGCCTGGCAACGGAGCCGTCATTGGCGATCGAGGAATAGAAGCGCGCTATTTCAACCCCGTTCCCGTCCGCCGTCTCCTTCCATCCCTGTCCTCGTCCGCCCCTGCGGAACCGTCAATTATGGTTGTACGCAAATGGCATACGAATGCTCGCCTTGGTTTCCATTGTTTCTTCTCCATACGATATGGATGGAAGCGATGACTGAAACAATAATCGGATCTGACTACAGGTGTTAAATGGCTTGTCTGTGTGAACAAATTGCAGGCCGTGACATCGAACTTTCGCCAACCTGCATAGGCCATCTGTGGATATTCCAAAACCTTGAGGCAGAAGAAGTTGAAGCCCTCAGCCGTGAGGCATTGCGCAGGAAATCGAAAACCGGGCAAACGTTGTTTTCGCAGGGAGATCCGGCCGACGGAATGTTTCTGATCAAAGGCGGGCGCGTAAAGCTTTCCAAAGTGCTCGAAGATGGTACTGAACTGACACTGGATATCCGAAAGGCCGGTGATTTTGTCGGCGAAAACATGTTTTCCGAGGAGGGCCATTACCCGGTCAGCGCCTATTGCCTCGAAGACACCTTGACTTGCGGTTTCAGCCGCAGCCAATTTGAACAACTGGTCCTTGAACACCCCAAAATCGGGTTGCGGATCATCAAAAACCTCAGTGAGCGAATCTCCTGGTTGACAAGCCGGGTGGGAAGCCTGGCGGTCACCAATATCGAAGACCGACTTTACAGGGTACTCACCAGCGTCGCCAAAGAACATGGAACGATGAGCCCGCACGGAACCGTGATCCAGTTCCCGTTGACCCATGAGGATCTGGGCTTTCTAACGGGAGCCCATCGCGTCAGCATTACCCGGGCCATGAAAGCGCTTAAAGCAGCGGGTAAAATTATTCATAAAGACAAACGGTTAGTCCTTCCCGGCTTGAAAACAGCTTAGATTGGGCGCTTTACCTGGGACCATCCCCACCCCGCATTTTTTTCCTTCCTGTAACAACTGCTACAGACATTTTCTTGGATGGCTTCTATGGTGCCGGTTAAATCAACCCCGCCAACAAGGAGTCGCAACCATGAAACCCCAAATCATAGGTATCTCGGGCAGTCCCATCAAAAACAGCAACACGGACCGTTTGATCCAGACCGTCCTTGAGAGCAGCGGTTTGTCGTCGGAATTCGTCAAGCT